>JBBDWT010000021.1:0-8548 GCA_040902705.1 Acidimicrobiia bacterium
CACCGGCGACTTCAACTTCCTCTTCGAGCTGTACAACCGCAACAAGCGCGGCATCACGCTCGACCTCCGCATCGACGAGGGGCGCTCGACGTTCGACCGCCT
Source organism: Acidimicrobiia bacterium (assembly GCA_040902705.1). Classification (GTDB taxonomy): domain Bacteria; phylum Actinomycetota; class Acidimicrobiia; order IMCC26256; family PALSA-555; genus DATBSK01. The sequence goes on from JBBDWT010000021.1 coordinate 103, forward strand.
GATCGAGGACGCCGACGTCTTCCTCACCAGCTTCTTGCCCTCGGCGCGCGACAGGCTGCACATCACCCCCGAGGACCTCTGGAAGGTGAACCCGTCGCTCGTGTACGCGAAGGGTCACGGCCAGGGTCAGCGCGGACCCGACGCGGACCTCGGCGGCTTCGACGCGATCAGCTTCTGGTCGCGCGGCGGCATCGGCCACATCCTCACCGCGCCCGACGCGCCGCTCGTGATGCCGCGCGGCGCGTTCGGCGACGCGCCGAGCGGCGCGATGCTCGCCGGCGGCGTCGCGGCCGCTCTGTTCAAGCGCGAGCGCGAGCGCGCCGGCGCCGAGGGGCGTCGACGGTCGGCGTCGGACGAGACGCCGCATGCGGCGTCGACCCATGAGGGCGATGAGGGCGATGAGGGCGGCAAGGGCGTGATCGTCGACGTCGCCCTCCTCGCCACCGCGGTGTGGCAGCTGAGCACCGACCTGACCGCGACGGCCGTGCTCCGCGAGGAGCCCAAGAAGCTCTCCGCCGGCACGTCGCTCGCGAACCCGATGGTCGGGCCGTTCCGCACCAGCGACGACCGCTGGCTGATGCTCAACATGCTCGACGACGTGCGCCACTGGCCGCCGCTGTGCCACGCGCTCGGCATCGACGAGCTCGTCGACGACGCGCGCTTCGCCGACTCGGACTCGCGACGCGCGAATGCGGAAGCGCTGCACGCGATCTTCGTGGAGCTCTTCGGCGCTCGCCCGCTGCCCGACCTCGTCGCCGCGCTCGCGGCCGAGGACACGCTCTTCTCGACGATGGCGTCGCCACTCGAGGTCATCGACGACCCCCAGGTCGTCGCCAACGGCTACCTGGCCCAGCACCCGACGGAGGCGCGAGCCCGACTCGCGACCTCGCCGATGCAGTTCGACGACGAGATGACCGAGATCCGCCGGGGCGCCCCCGGGCTCGGCGAGCACACGGCCGAGGTGCTGGCCGAGGCGGGCCTCTCGGCCGCCGAGGTGGATGCGCTCCGGGAGGCCGGCGCGATCGCCTGACCAGCCACGACGGGGGTCCCTCTACCCTGTGCGGATGGCCGACGGGCTGCGGTGGGAGGACGAACGACCCGGTGCGCTGCGGCGGCCGGTGCTCGTCGCGGGGTTCGAAGGCTGGAACGACGCAGCCGACGCGTCGTCGTCGGCCGCGCAGTGGCTCACGCAGCACGGCGAGGCGGCGACAAAGATCGCGGCGATCGACCCCGAGGAGCACTTCGACTTCCAGGGCCGCCGACCGCAGGTCGAGCTCGTCGGCGGGGTCACGCGGTCCATCACGTGGCCCGAGAACGTCTTCTTCAGCGTGCAGCGCGGCGAGCGTGATCTCGTGGTGCTGCGAGGCATCGAGCCGAGCTACCGGTGGAAGTCGTTCTGCAACGCGGTCCTCACGGTGGCTCGCGACACGGGCTGCGAGATGGTCGTGACGCTGGGCGCGTTGCTCGCCGACGTCCCGCACACCCGCAAGGCGCGCGTCACGGGAGCATCGCCCGACACCGAGCTCGTCGAACGTCTCGGACTCGCCACCTCGCGCTACGAGGGACCGACGGGAATCGTCGGCGTGCTGCACGACCAGTGCCGTGAGACGTCGATCCCGTCCGTCTCGCTCTGGGCGCCCGTCCCCCACTACCTCGCGGCTCCACCGAACCCGCCCGCGCAGCTCGCCCTGCTCGAGCGGCTCGGCGCGCTCTGCGAGCTCGACCTCGATCTCGGTCCGCTCGAGCGCACCGCCGACGCGTGGCGCGAGAAGGTGGACGAGATCACCGCCGCCGACGAGGACGTACGCGGCTACGTCGAGACGCTCGAGGAGCGCTTCGACGAGGAGGCAGCGGGATCGGACGACTCGTGGGGCGCGAACCTCCCCACGGGCGACGAGCTCGCGAACGAGGTGGAGCGGTTCCTGCGCGACCAGCGCCCCGACACCTGAGCCCGACGGGCAGGTCGTCTGATCCATGAGCAAGGTGCGCGCGGAGATCGACATCGACGCGCCCGTCGAGGAGGTCTTCGCGTTCTTCGACGACGTCGCCAACGCCGCGGTCCTCGTCGCGGGCCTGATCTCCATCGACCAGGTCGACCCGTTGAAGACCGGCGGCCGTCGAGTCGAGTACACGGTGCAGAACCGCCGCGGTGAGCCGGTCGGGTCGAGCAGCGAGCACCTCGAGCACGACCCCCCGCGGCGCACCGTCACCAAGGGCGTCCAGGCCGGCGTCACCACCACGTCGACGCGGGACTTCGTCGCCACCACCAGCGGGTCGACCCGGGTCATCGCGACGGTCGAGTGGGCCGTCCCGATCAAGTTCGTTGCCAACATCGTGACCGCCCCCCTGCGCGGCCCCCTGAAGCGCTCGCTGCGGGCGTCGCTCAGCGCAGCGAAAGCAGCCATCGAGACCTGACAGCGCGACGAGCGGGGGTGTCGGTGGCGGAGCCGGGAGCCGGGAGCCGAGAGGTGAAGAGACGGAGCGCTACGAGAGGAGATCGTGCGCGACCGCTTCCCAGAGCTGCTCGGACAGGCCGAGCGACTCCATGTCGACCCGTTCGTCGTTGCCGTGGAACATGGTGGCGTAGTCCTCGAAGCTGAGCCGGCGGCTGAACAGCGCGAACCCGTACCCGACCGAGCCGGCGCGCCGGAAGAACCGGTTGTCGGTGCCACCGACCATGAGGAAGGGCACGAGCGCCGAGCCCTCGACGAGCTTGCCGGTGACACGCGACAACGAGTCCCACAGGGGCGTGTCCATCGGCGACTCGGTCGACGGGTCGTCGTTCGACTCCATCTCGACCCGGTCGGCGAGGTCGCCGAGTGCCTCGGCGAGCATGGCGCGCACCTCGTCGCCCGTCTGTCCGGGGAGGGTGCGGATGTCGACCTCGAGCTCCACGGAGTCGGGGATGACGTTCGTCTTCGTGCCGCCGTGCATGACGTTGGGTGAGAACGTGGTGTGGGTGCACGCGTGCACGAGACGGGACATGCCGAGCGGCAGCTCGCCGAGCGCGTCGCGTAGGCCCTCGGGGTCGAGGAGGGCTTCGCGGATCTCGGGCGGGTAGTGCATGCCGTCGACGAACTTGCTCCACACCTCCTGGATCTGCGTCTTCGGCTGGTACGCGTGGATCCGGCGCACGACCTCAGCGGCGGTGACGACCGCGTTGTCGGTGCGGAACGGCTGCGAGCCGTGGCCGGGCGTGCCGCTGATCTTCAGCTTCGACCAGAACGTGCCCTTCTCGGCGGTGAGCACCGGCAGCCGGACGCCTTCGGGGGTCGGCATCTGGTAGCCGCCCGACTCGGTGAGCACGTAGTCGGCGAACACCGCGTCGCGCTCGTTGTCGACGAGCCACTTCGCGCCCCAGGTGCCGAGCGCCTCCTCGTCGGCGACGGCGAGGTAGATGAGCGTGCCCTTGGGTGTGAAGCCCGACTGCGCGAGGTTGCGGAACGCGACGGCTTGCGACGCGGTGATGTTGAGCATGTCGACCGCGCCGCGCCCCCACACGAACCCGTCCGCGATCTCACCGGAGAACGGATCGCGGGTCCAGCCGTCGACGTTGACCGGCACGACGTCGGTGTGGCCCATCAGCAGCAGGCTCTTCGCGTCCGGATCGCTGCCCTCGATGCGCGCGACGAGGCTCGCACGCCCGGGCTGCGGCTCGTAGCGCTCGACGTCGAGCCCGGTGCTGCCGAGGTACTGCTCGAGCAGGTCGACGCTGCGGACCTCGGCGCCCGACTCGACGCGCCCGTCGTTGACGCACGCGTTCTGGATGAGCTGCTGGAGCAGCTCGGTCGACTCCTGCTGGAGGTCGGCGGCCATCAGGCGTCGACCCGCGCCCCGGCTCTGCGCCAGGTCTTCGTCGGATCGATGGGATCGATGGGATCGATGCGGGCCATGGCGCGCAGGGTACCTGCATGCTTGTGGGCCTGCGTCTCTCGACCCGCCCTACGACGGTGAGAGACGCAACCAGGGTCTGGTCAGGCGACGCGGTAGAGCAGGCGACCGTCGGAGTCGTCCCAACGTTCGGCTTCTCCTGCGATCACCATGTGCTCGAGGTGCGCGAACGTCTCGCTCTCGGCCATGACGCCCCAGTGCTTCTTGGGGAAGATCTCGTGGGAGAGGTCCTGCACCGTCGCCGGGCCGATGGCGCGTGAGGCTTCGGCGATCAGCTCCATGCGCTCCACGTGGTGCTCCTTGATCGCCTCGACCCGGCCGGGCACGTCGTCGAACGGGTGCCCGTGGGCAGGGAGGCCGAGCTTCACGCCGTCGAGCGCGGCGACGAGGTCGAGCGTCTGGAGGTACGACTGGAGCGCGTCGCCGCCGTTGCCGACGCCGGAGATGTGCGGCGTGATCGACGGCAGCACGTGGTCGCCCGAGAGCAGGAGGCCGTGCTCGGGGTCGTAGAGGCAGAGGTGGTCGATCGTGTGCCCGGGCGTGTGGATCGACACCCACTCGCGTCCCGCGAGCTGGAGGCGCTCGCCGTGCACGACGCGCTGGCTGGGTTCGGGCGGGCGGAACAGGAAGCGCAGCGCGCGGATCATCATGCGGCGGCGCCACGGGGGCATCGGGTGCTTGCTGCCGCCCCACGGCGTCTCACCGCCCCACGGCACCGAGCTCGCCTGGAGCTCGCTGGTCGGGTTGTTGCGCAGCGGGTCGGCGGCGTAGTCGTCGGTGTGGTCGGCGATCGTGGGGATCTCCTCGGACCCGAGGTCGAGCGCCTGCGCGGCCGCCGCGGCGATCCGCTCCGCTTCCCGCGCCTCCTCCTCGGTGGGGAGGTGGTTCCGGCGGGTCGACTCCTCGAGCGACCACGTCGTGAAGGCGCGGTGCGCGACGAGGTTCGCCTTCGCTTCCTTCTTGATGCGCCCCGCGCCCCCGAAGTGATCGGGATGTGAGTGCGTGACGATCACGGTGTGGATGTCCTTGACGCGAAAGCCGGCACTCTTGAGCCGCGACTTCAGCGCCTTCCACGACGACGGGCCGGGCAGCCCGGGGTCGACGACGGCGAGCCCCCGGTCGTCGAGCAGCCCGTAGGTGTTGACGTGCCCGAGACCGGGCATCCAGATCGGCAGCTGCATCCGGATGACGTCGGGAGCGACCTCGACGATCTCCTCGGACGCAGGCTCTTGCTCCTGCTTCTTGGGTCGCTCGCTGCGGATCGGGATGCCCGGTCCGCCGACGCTCGCTCCATCTTGTGCGGCCTCAGGCCTGGGCGCCCCGGTGGGGTCACCCGGCTGCCGCGCGGTGGCGGTCACGGGATGCACCCTATCCGCCGCCGAACCGCCGGCTGCGCGGGTCAGGTGTAGGCGTACGGGGCGAGCTTGGGCCAGGGGCGGGCGTCCTCGAGGAGGGCGGCGGCGGCGAGGCAGTCGATGTCGTGGTGGCGGGGCGCGATCACCTGGAGCGCGACGGGGAGACCGTCGATCTCACCCGCGGGGATGCTTGCCGCGGGTTGGCCCGTCATGTTGAACGGCGCGGTGAACGGTGCCGAGAGCTCGAAGAGGGTGACGTCCTCACCGTTGACCTGCCCGGCGAGGGTGCCCTCGGCGGCGAACGCGGGAGTCGGTGTGGTCGGTGTGAGCAGGAAGTCGACCTGCTCGAAGACGGCGGCGACCACCGTCAGGAGCTCGTGGCGTCGGCGGATCGCCTTGGCGAGCACCTGCGGGGTGAGGTGCGTGAACGACGTGTGCTGGAGGCGGTGCACGGGCGTGACCTCGCTCAACCGACCGTCGACCAGGTCGGCGTACCAGCTCATGTCGTCGACGGTGGAGAGGACTCCCCACGACGCACCGGGGCGGGGCAGGTCGACGTCGACGCCCTCGACCAGCTCGAGCCCCGCGACGTCGACCAGCACGTGCGCGAGCTCCTCGGCGTGCGCGGCGACGGCTGGCTCGGAGCCCGCGAACCCGACCGATGACGTGAACGCGACGCGCTTGCCCCGCAGCCGCTCGGCGGCCACGCCCGACAGCAGCTCGTCCTCGAACGGGACGGCGACCTTCGGGAGCGACGTCGGGTCGGTCAGCGTCGGTCCCGACGTGACGTCGAGGTAGCGGGCCGCGTCACGCACGCAGCGCACCATCGGGCCGCGCACCGGGTTGAGCGACGAGTTGAACGGCTGCGGTCCCCGACCGAGCAGACCGAACGTCGTCTTCATGCCGAAGAGCCCGGAGTAGGACGCGGGGATGCGGATCGAGCCGCCGCCGTCGCCACCGGTGCACGCGGGGAAGAGGCCCGCGGCGACCGCGGCGGCCGAGCCGCCCGATGAGCCGCCCGGCGTGCGCGTGAGGTCCCACGGGTTGCGGGTGATCCCGTGCAGCGGTGTGTTGGTGAAGCTCACCGTACCGTGCTCCGACGCGGTCGTGAGCCCGGTGATGATCGCACCGGCGGCGCGCAGGCGCGACACCTCGGTGTCGTCGCACTCGGCGATGTGGTCGGCGAGCACCACCGACGCGTGCGTCTCGGGCCAGCCCCCGACCGACGCGAGCTCCTTGACCCCGACGGGCACACCGGCGAGCGGCCCCGGGTCGTCGCCGGCGTCGAGCTCCGCGTCGATCTCGTCGGCGCGCGCCTGCGCACCCGGGGCATCGAGGTAGCAGACCGAGTTGAGCTCCGGGTCGAGCCGCGCGATGCGGTCGAGGTGCGCGTCGACGACGTCGCGGGCCGAGAGGTTGCCGGCACGGACGGCGTCGGCGAGCTCCCACGCGTCCCACTCCCAGACCTCACTCATGTGCGCTCCTCATGTGCGCGCTCAGGTGCCTCGTGTGCGCTCACGTGCTGCTCACTCCGAGCCCGTCGCGCGCTCCCGGGCCAGCTTGGTCAGCTCCGAGAACGACTCGTCGATGCCCGCTTCGAGGACGTCGAGGTCGGCCCACTGGTCGCGGTCGGCGAGCAACCCGATGTGCAGCGTCCCGCAGTACGAGAGGATCGCGATCCCCAGGTTGAGGTTTCGGGCGAGCGGCACCATCGGGTACGCCTCGAGCATGCGGGCACCGAGGCAGTAGAGCGGCACCTGCGGACCCGGCACGTTGGTGCAGACCAGGTTCACCAGGGTCTGGTGGTGCACCAGCCGCGCCGCGAGCCCCATGAGTGTGGGCGCGGCGTACTGGGCGAGGCCGAGCAGGGCCGCGGCACCGACCGCCTGGTCCCGCTCCTTGAGCCCGGTCGTCGTGCGCTGCACCGCGTGGAGTCGCACGACCGGATCGAGCTCGCCGACCGGCAGCGGCACGAACATCGCAGAGATCTTGTTGCCGAGCTCCATGCGCTGGGTCTCGTCGCGCACCGAGACGGGGCAGAAGACCTTGAGCACGAGCTCGGGGTGCAGCTCGCCGCGCGTCTCCAGGAGCCGCGCGATCCCGCCGCCGATGCCGGCGAGCACGACGTCGTTGACGGTGCCACCGAACGCCTGCCGGACGGTCTTGACGTCGTCGAGCGGCACCGGCACGAGCCCGAAGCGACGGCTGCGCCCGGCGACCGGGTGGTTGAGCGAGGTGCGGGGCGCGACGATCCCGCCTTCACCGAGGGTCGCGAGCGACTTCGCGAGCTCGGCGACGCGGTCGATCGCGCGGCGTGGCACCTCGGCGGCGCGGCGGGTCGCGTCGACGAGCGCCCGCGGGCCCGCGACGTACTCCTTCATGGTGTCGATCAGGAGGCGCGCGGCCGGGGGCGCCGGCTCGGGCTGCCACTCCGGCGCGTCGACGGCCGCGGGCTCCGGCTGGAAGTCGAGGAGGACCGTCGCGACGTCGACGCCGGACACGCCGTCGACGAGCGCGTGGTGCGTCTTCTGGAACAGCGCGACGTGCCCACCTTCGAGCCCCTCGACGAACCACAGCTCCCACAGGGGTCGGGTGCGGTCGAGCACCTGCGCCTGCACGCGCTCGAACAGCGCGAGCAGCTGGTCGCGCGAGCCGGGCGCCGGCAGGGCCGTCAGGCGGACGTGGTAGCCGATGTCGAAGCGGGGATCGTCGACCCAGATCGGCTCCCCCGCGTCGAGCGGCACCGACTGGATGCGCTTGCGAAAGCGAGGGATGAGGTGCAACCGGGACGCGACGAGCTCGCGGACCTGACGGAGGCGGAACCGCCCGTCGTCGCCGAAGAACTGCTCGCCCTCGAAGACGGAGAGCGCCCCCACGTGCATCGGCGTCTCGAGGTGCTCGAGGCGCAGGAAGCTCGCGTCGAGCGCGGTCAGGCGATCGTACGGCATGAGCGGCTCAGGCTACGCGGGCGGCCCCCCGATGGGAACCCGCACTCCGCCCGGCGGACGCCTACGCGTCGACCGTCCCCGCGTCGACGCCCCCCACGTCGAGGTGGCGGATGGCGTCGCGGCGTCGGGCCCGGAGCACGAGGACCGCACCGAGTGCGGCCGCCACCGTTCCGCCGGTGGCGAGCCATCCGTCGGCCGCCCCCGTGAACGCCAGCTCCCGGGTGGCGGTGGCACCCGCGACCTGCGCCGTGG
>JBBDWT010000022.1:0-8479 GCA_040902705.1 Acidimicrobiia bacterium
TCGGTGATCGTGATGTCGACGGCGGTCGTGAACGCGCACAGGCAGACGACCGCGAGCGCGAGCCAGGCGAGCCGCGCGCGGGCGACGGGTTCGGATCCGCCCGACCCATGGTGCCGATGGAGCCGGCCGGCGTGGTCGAGCGTCATACCTGTGTCCCGTCGATGGCGGACCTTATCCGTCGGCGGTCGCTTCGAGCTCCACCCACTCGGCGTCGCGCTTCTCTGCGAACGCGCGTGGTCCCTCTTCCTGGTCGGGGTGGCCCCACATCGACACGAGATGCTGCGCGCCCGCTCGGCACGCCTCCGTGAGCCCGCTCTCGAGGGCGCCCCACAGTGCCTTCTTCGTCGCGACCATCGCGGCCGGGGAGTTCTTCGCGACCTTCTCCGCGAGCTCCTGTGCCTCGTCGCGCAGTCGCTCGGGCGGGTCGACGATCTGGGAGATCATCCCGAGCTCGTACGCGCGCTGCGCGGTCATGCGCTCGTGTCGCCCGACGAAGGCCATGCGCATGACTGCCTCGACGGGCATCTTGCGGATCAACCCGATCGCCTCGACCGCGACGACCTGGCCGATCGACACGTGCGGGTCGAAGAACTGCGCGTCGGACGCGGCGATCACGATGTCGGCGTCGGTCACCCAGTGGAAGCCGCCGCCGCAGCAGATCCCGTTGACGGCGGTGATCACCGGCTTCCACACGTGTTGGTGCCACGAGGTGAAGTGGAGGTCGAACTCCTCGACCGACTGCCGGTAGCGCTCCATCCCGACCCCGTCGGACGCGATCTCGGAGACGTCGACGCCCGTCTGGAACGCACGGCCCTCGCCGGTGTGCACGATGACGCGCACCGCCGGGTCCCGGTCGAGCTCGAGCCAGGCATCCGCGAACTCGTCGCGCATGCGGGCGTTCATCGCGTTGAGCGCATCGGGCCGGTTGTTGATCAGCCAACCCACTGGGCCCTGTCGCTCGACGATCAGGTGCTCGTAGTCACTCATGCGTGTGCTCGCTCCTGCTCCGTCGCTCGCTGTCGGTCGGCACCTGCCGCCCTCCTACCTCTCGCCCCTGGGTTCGATCGGCTGCCACTCGGCGTCGCGCTTCTCGGCGAACGCCAGTGGACCCTCTTCCTGGTCGGGGTGGCCCCACATCGACACGAGCTCCCGGCCCCCCGCATGGCACGCGTCCGTCAGCCCGGCTTCGAGCGCGCCCCAGAGCGCCCGCTTGGTCGCGGCCATCGCCGCCGGGGAGTTCTTCGCGATGCGCTCGGCGAGCGCCTGGGCCTCGTCGACGAGCGCGTCGGGCGGATCGACGACCTGGCTCAGGATCCCGAGCTGGAACGCTCGCGCGCTGTCGAGACGCTCGTACCGGCCGATGAGCGCCATCCGGAGGATTGCCTCCATCGGCGACTTCCGTGCGAGCGTGATGCCTTCGTAGGCGACGACCTGTCCGAGCGACACGTGCGGGTCGACGAACGTCGCGTCCGATGCCGCGATCACGATGTCCGCGTCGGCGACGAAGTGCAGGCCGCCACCCGCGCACGTGCCGTTGACGGCGGCGATCACGGGCTTCCAGACACCGCAGTGCCACGCGGTGAACCGCAGCTCGGCGTCGCGGGTCCGGCGCGAGTGCTCGCGGAGCGCGTCCTTGTCGCGGGCGATCTGCACGACGTCGACGCCCGTCTGGAACGAGCGGCCGGCGCCGGTGTTGACGATCACGCGCACATCGGGATCGTCGTCGAGCTCGTGCCAGGCGCGCTCTAGCTCGTCGAACATGGCTGCGTCCATCGCGTTCCCGGCATCGGGCCGGTCGAACACGAGCCAGCCGACGGGCCCGCGCCGATCGACGCGCAGCCGGGTGTACTCGCTCACGAGCGAGGCACCTCGCTCCACGGCTCGCCCTGCCACGGGTCCGACTCTCGGGGGAGGCCGAGCACGCGCTCGCCGACGATGTTCTTGTTGACCTCGCTGGTGCCGCCCTCGATCGTGTTCGCTCGGCTGCGGAGCATCCCGTGGATCTCGCGCGGGAGTGCGTCCGGGTACGGCAGCGACGCGTCGGCCTCCCACGCGAGCGCGTCGGCGCCGAGCAGGTCGGTCGCGAGCAGCTGCAGGCGTTGGTTCAGATCGCCGGAGTGGACCTTCCCGACGCTGCTCTCCGCGCCGAGCGGTCGACCCGCCGACACCGCGCCGCGGACCCGCTGGTTCGTGAGCTGGCGGATCCGCTCCTCGACGTACAGCGCCGCGATCCGCTGTCGGGTCACGAGGTCGGACGCGCTCCCGTGCGACTGCGCGAGGGCGATCGAGTGCTCGATCCCCGACCCACCGATGCGATCGACGCCGCCGGATCCCGCGCCCGCGACCATCTGCCGCTCGGACGACAAGGTGGCACCGGCGACGCGCCAGCCGTCGTCGACGTCGCCGATCCGCTGTGCGTCCGGGACGCGCGCCTCGTCGAGGAAGACCTCGTTGAAGTCGATCTCGCCCGTGAGATGGCGGAGCGGCCGGACGTCGACGCCGGGCTGCCGGAGGTCGATCAGGAAGTACGTGATGCCCTTGCGCTTCGGTGCGTCGGGGTCGGTGCGGGCGAGCAGCACGGCCCAGTCGGAGACGTGGGCCCAGGTGGTCCACACCTTCTGACCCGTCACCAGCCAGTCGTCACCGTCGCGCACGGCGCGCGTCGCGAGCGACGCGAGGTCGCTCCCCGCACCGGGCTCGCTGAAGAGCTGGCACCACCGCTCCTCGTTCCTCACGATCGGAGGGAGGAACCGGCGGCGCTGCTCGTCCGTGCCGTGGGCGAAGAGCGCGGGTGCACACAGGTTCAGGCCGAGCGGGTTGAGCCGCCCGAGGTGGTACGGAGCGAGCTCGGTCTCGATCGTGCGCGCGACGTCGCGATCGACGTCCAGACCGCCGTACTCCATCGGCCAGGTCGGCACGACCATGCCGGACGCGCCGAACACCGGGTACCACTCCTCGTACTCGGCGCGGGGCCGGACCTTGCGGATCGCCGCGACGCCGCCGCTCGCGGCCGCGTCCCGCCAGGAGGCGGGGACGTGCTGCGCGATCCAGGCGCGCACCATCTCCGCGACCGCGCTCGGCGGGGTGGACGGGTCGACGGGCAGCCGCGGGTCGCGGGACATGGCGGCTATCGGCCGTCGAATCGCGGCGCGCGCCTCTCGCGCAGCGAGGCGATGCCCTCCCGGAAGTCCGCGCTGCGCGACGAGAGCTCCATGGCGAACGCTTCGCTCGCCAGGTGACGCTCGAGATCGAGTCCGGCGCCCTGGTGGACCAGCCACTTGGTCAGCCCGAGCGAGACCGTCGCGCCCTCGGCGAGGGTCGTGGCGATCGACTCGGACTCGCGCTCGACGTCACCGGCGGGGACGGATCGGAAGACCAGCCCCCACTCCGCCGCTTCCTCGCCCGAGATCTCGCGCCCGAGCATGAGCAGCTCCTTCGCGCGGGCGACGCCCACGAGTCGCGGCAGGAGCCAGGTGCCTCCGCTGTCGGGAGTGAAGCCGCGCTGGGCAAACGGCTCCCAGAGCCGCGCGTCCGACGCGGCGACGCAGAAGTCGGCGGCGATCGCGAGATGGAGCCCGAGGCCGGCGGCCCACCCTCGTACGGCCGCGACGACGGGAACCTGCGTCGACAGGATCAGCGGGATCAGGCGGTGCGCCTGTGCGGGGAGGCGGCGTTGGATGCTCCCGACACGCGGGCGCGCGTCGTCGGCTCCACCGCCCACCCCGCCGGGCGCGTTGCGGCTCACGATGTCGAACCCGGCGCAGAAGTCGTCGCCGGCACCCCTCATGAGGATGGCGCGCACGGCTTCGTCCTGGTTGGCGCGCTCGAAGTGGTCGACGAGCTCGGCGACCGTCACGTCGTCGATGGCGTTGCGCTTCGTCGGGTTGTCGAGGGTGAGTCGCAGGATCCCGTGGTCGAGCTGTGCATGCAGCCCGCGGGAGCCGGCGTCGGGAGTCGTGTCGGTCATCGGGTCAGCCCGTTCATTCGCGTGCGAATCGGTCGGCGATCGCTTCGAGCGCGCCCTGGAGATCGGAGGCGCCGCCGGGAGGGTCGGGCAGTCGCACGGCACCGTGCTCGCGGCTCGGGAGCAGGACCGTCGCGTGCCCGGGAGTGGTGAGCTCGCCGCGCTGGTTCTCGCCCCAGATGTCGAGGTCGACCGCGGGCCGGGTGTCCTCGGCGAGGTACTTGCGGGTCACCCGGCCGCGCATCCAGTGCGTGTCGCCGACCCAGTTGAACTTCCGGAACTCGCAGTCGAGGCGCCAGAGCCAAGCGTCGTCGCCCATCCAGTCGGTGCAGAGGTGGATGAGCCACGTCTCGCGCATGCGGCCGTAGTCGAACGTGGTCGGGTTCCCCGCGCGGCGCGCGTACTCGGGATCCCAATGGACGCGCTGCATGACGTCGGGGATCCCGAGGTCGTCGCGATGGTAGAAGCGCGGGATGCGCTGCCGGTTCTTCCACCCGAGCCGCAGCGCCTTCACGCCATAGAGGCCCATGCCCATCCCGACGTGCCAGCAGATCATGTCCGTCACGGTCAGTGGGCCTTTGACCGTCGGACCGATGTCGTCGCCCTCCTCGACGTCCTCCCACCACCGCGGGGTGGCACCCCGTGGTGCTTCGCGCGCGTACAGCTCGTCGATCGCGGCGATCGCGCTCTCGTCGTACGGCGCCTGCTCGAAAGGGTCCTCCTTCTTGCGCGCCCGGGCCTTGCTGCGCTCCGTGCGCACCATGTTCCGGTACTGGCCGCAGAGCAGCGGGCCCTCGTCGGCCCGGAACACCTGCGCGGTCCACTCGTGCACGGCGCGCTCGGCGAAGTCCGACGGCTTGTCGAGCACCCCGACGAGCGCGTTGCGACGCCAGCTCCGGGTCCCCGGGCGCAACGGTGCCCACCACTCGCGTGCGCTCGCCGCGTAGAACGCGTGCACGCCGCGCAGGGGGTCGCCCTTCATCAGGTCGTCGTGCTCCTCGGCGACGGCGGCGACCTCGTCCTCGCCGATCAGCGTGTCACCGCCGACCATCGCCGGCGGTGCGATCGGTCCCTCCCAGCGGGTCGTCGCGGCGTAGTCGGGATCGCAATAGAGGGGGTTGTCGTCGCCGTAGCACTCGGCCACGTGGCGGAAGGCGTCCGTGTCGGGACGCAGGTAGTGCGGAGGGCACACGTGCGGCTCGGCGACGCCGATCCGAGCCCGCAGGCGGGCGATCCCCTCGTCCGTGATGCTCCCTGACTCGGCCATCCGGGCCGGACGGTACCCGCGAGCACGACCTGAACGCAGCCTCAGCCGCGTGAACGCTCGCTCAGAGGCGCCGGTCGACGGGTCCGGGCAGGAGAAAGGGGTAGGGCCGGCGACGCACGTGGCGCTGCCAGGCTCGGTCGACGCGCCGGGACCACTGGATCGCGGCCCAGAGCCGGGCGTCCCGGCGGTAGTGCCGGTGGACCTCGTCGACCGTGAGATCGATCTCCAGCCGCTCGTTGGCGATCGCGACCAGGTCGGGGATCCACGACGCGAGGCCCTCCTTGTGGAGGTTGCCCGCGACGTCGAGCGTCGCCGGGCGCACCGCGAAGTAGGGAGCGACGATCCCCCGCACCAGGAATCGCCGGACGACCGGTCGGAGGGGCGCCGGGAGGGACGCCACGAACAGGTCCGTGTCGAGGCGGTCGCGTCCGTGGGCGTCGCGGAGCATGGGTGTCGTGACGTCGAGGTAGACGAGGCCACGCGGCGAAGACGCCCAGTTCGACAGCTGTGCGTCGAGCCCGAGGGTGGGTCGCACGGTGCGACCGATGTGGTCGAGGACTCCGGTGAGCAGGGCGCGCCCGGCGGACCGGTCGCTCGCCGTGTCGCTCGCACGCAGGATCGCGGGGGCGAGCTGACCCGGGTCGAGCGCCGGTTGGACGCAGTAGGCGATGACGCGCCCGTCGGCGCGCGGGAGGTGCTCGAGCCGGCTGTCGTGCACGGCGATGCCCGAGGTGGTGAGCGCGTCGAGATAGTCGGAGAAGCACGCCCGGTAGGCGTCGAGGCGCGCCATGTCGGCGAAGATCGGCAGCCGCTTGCACGCATACGTCCCCGACGCGTCGTGCCACGCGACGACCGAGTTGATCTCTCCGTAGCCGAGGAGCTGAAGGTCTGCCTCGCTCCCGTGCGCGAGCGCGGCCTCGACGGCGCCATCGAGCTCGGCCAGGTCGGGCATCGTCATCACGACAGCGCGCCGACGAGCGCCGCCGCGAGCTCCTCGACCTCGTCGTCGGTCAGCACCAACGGCGGGAGGAGCTGCATCACCGACGTGTCGTTGTTCGCGAACACCGTGAACACGCCGGCGTCGATGCCGGCCTTCGCCGCGAGGATGCCGGCACCCTCGTCCGGCCACTTGAGACCCATGAACAGGCCGCGGCGACGCACCTCGCACCGGAGGACCGCGAGCTCCTTCTCGAGCCGCAGCCCGACCTCTTCGACACGGTCGAGGAAGCCCGGCGCCTCGACCAGGTCGAGCACCTTCGTGGCGATCACGCACCCGATGTCGGAGCCGCCGTACGAGGACACGTGGACGAACGGCTGCTCGTCGTAGAAGCGGTGGACCTCGGGCGTCATCAGCGTCGCCGCGATCGGGTACAGGCCGCCGCCGAGGCCCTTGCCCGTGACCACGACGTCGGGTGCGACGCCGTCGTGCTCGTAGCACCACATCCGGCCGCTGCGGCCGAGCCCCGTCTGCACCTCGTCGAGCACGAGGAACGCTCCGCGCTGGCGGCAGATCGCCTCGACGCCGGGGAGGTAGGCCGGATCGGCGATGGGCATGCCCAGCGTTGCCGGCACGGTCTCCATCACGACGGCGGCGGTGTCGTCGCCGACCGCCGCGTCCATCGCGGCGAGGTCGCCGTGCGCGACGTGCACGAAGTCGGGGAGGTCGAGTCGAAACGGCTCGTGGTACGCAGCGTCGGCTGCCATCGCCGCGAGCGCGGTATGTCCGTGGTACGCGCCGTGGAGCGACACGATGCCATCGCGTCCCGAGACCGCCCGCGTCGTCTTGATGGCCACCTCGATGGCCTCGGAGCCCGAGGGGGAGAAGACGACGCCCGGGCAGCGCCCGGCGGTCGTCGCGGCGAGGCGCGCCCCCAGCTCGGCCTTCCAACCGGACACGAGGTGGTGGTTGCCGACATCGATCTCGTCGTGATCGAGAGCCTCGCGGAGCGCGTCGACGATGTCGGCGTTGCGGTGACCGAGGTTGAAGACGCCCCCGTTGCAGTGGCAGTTGAAGAACCGCCGCCCGTCGAAGGCGTCCCAGAAGAACGGGCCCTCGCGGCGTCCGAGGACGATGTCGATGCCGAGCTCGGTGAAGGCGTCGACCTTGCCCCGCGAGACGTGGTCCGCGAACGCTTGCATGGTGTCGGCACGTGTCGCGAACGGTTGCACGCTGCACGAGCGTACCGGTGATGACGGATGGCCCGCATCGGCCGGACTCGCACGACGACCACGTTCGTTGGCGGTGCTGCCGAGGCGACGTCCACGGGCCGGGGCCCGCAGGGCAAGGTGCCGGACGTCGTAGCGTGCCCATTCATGACGGCGCCGGAGACGTACGGGGAGTTCAGGGGGCGCGTCGGGCGGACGTTCGCCGGGTCGGAGGGCTGGTGGCCGCCGCGACCAGAGCCACCGGCCGGCGCGCCGAACGTCGTCGTGATGCTGGCCGACGACCTCGGGTTCTCCGACCTCGGCTGCTACGGCTCGGAGATCGACACCCCGAACCTCGACCGGCTCGCGGCCGGAGGGCTCCGGTACACGAACTTCCACGTGACACCCATGTGCTCGCCGACGCGCGCCGCGCTGCTCACCGGCGTGAACGCGCACCGCGCCGGGCTCGGGACGGTTGCGCACTCCGACTCGGGCTTCCCCGGATACGCGATGGAGCTCGCCGACGACGTCGCGACCGCGGCCGAGGTGTATCGCGACGGGGGCTACGCGACGCTCATGGTCGGCAAGTGGCACCTCGCGAAGGACTCCGACTGCTCGGCTGCCGGCCCCAAGCACTCCTGGCCGTGCCAGCGCGGGTTCGACCGCTTCTACGGGTTCCTCGACGCGTTCACCAACCAGCACCACCCGCACCGGCTCGTCGAGGACAACCACCTCGTCGAGGTGGATCGGTATCCCGACGGCTACTTCTTCACCGACGACATCACCGATCGCGCGATCTCGATGCTCCGGGAGCACAAGGCGTCGAACCCGCGTCAGCCGGTGTTCATGTACTTCGCGCACGGGTCGGTGCACGCCCCAGTCGTCGCGAAGCCGGACGACATCGAGAAGTACGCCGAGCGCTACCGCGCCGGGTGGGACGCGCTCCGCGAGACGCGCTGGCAGCGCCAGCAGGAGCTCGGAGTGATCCCGGAGGGGCTCCCGCTCCCGCCGCGCAACACGGAGCCCAACCATGAGGTGCAGGCGTGGGACGAGCTCTCCGATCGCGAACAGGAGCTGTTCGCCCGGCACATGGCGGTGTACGC
>JBBDWT010000023.1:0-2284 GCA_040902705.1 Acidimicrobiia bacterium
TCCTTGTAGAGGTGGTGGACGCACGGCTCGCCCGGGCGCTCCGGCGGGTACTCGACGCTCGTCGGCGTGTCGCCCCACTCGACCGGCTGGATCTCGTTGTTGACCGAGCAGTGCGCGCAGTACACCCACAGCTCGTCGCGCATGAACGTCTGCCCCGACTTCTCCCGCAGGCGCAGATACGCGTGCTCGCCCTCGTAGCGACCGTCGTCGATCAGCTTGCCCCCGCTGCCGCAGCGGAAGGAGAGGATGATCTTCTCGTCGTCCTCCTCGACGTCGACCTCACCCATGTTGGCGAGCATCGCCCGGGCGATGACCTTGGCGCGTGCCGACGCGGGCAGCGAGTCCCACTCGGTGCCCGTGTCGCGCCGAGGCCGCACGAATTCGTCACCCGTCTTGCGCAGCGCGCGCTCGACGGCCTCCTCGCCCATCTCCTCGCCGATGAAGGTCAGCAGCGTCGTGATCCAGTTGATCGAGTAGTCCTTCAGCCCCGACCACTGCGCGACGGCCTTGTCGATGAGCGCGTGGGCCTCGTCATGCTCGCCGGCCTCGATCGCGTCCTTCGCCTGCTGCCACAGCGGCGTGCGCATCCGCGCGATCTCGTCGTCGGAGAGCTGCCGTTCCGCCATCGACCTCCCCCTTCGTCAGCTGTCGAGCGTTGGAACGCTCAGGCGTCCAGAGTGCACCTCAGCGTGCCAACGCGTGAAGGATGTGGGACGGACCGTCGTCAGGCGCGCGGGAGACCCAGGACGCGCTCGGCGATGATGTTGCGCTGGATCTCGCTCGTGCCTCCCGGGATGGTCCCGGAGAACGACCTGAGGTACTGGGTGGCCCAGGAGCCCTGCCGCCACATCTGCGGGCCGTAGTGCTCCTGGTCGAGCATGGCGACGCCCTGCGCCTCGGCGCCGGCGAGCAGCAGCCGCTGGAGCGCCTCGCTGCCGAAGAGCTTGAGCAGCGAGTGCTCGGGTGCGGCCCGACCCCGCATGAACTTCGAGAAGCCGCGGTACCCCATGTGCATGAGGGCTTCGGCGTCGACGTGGAACGACGCGACGTCGTCGCGGTAGCGCGGGTCGTCGCGCCGCGGCCGCCCGTCGGGACCCGGCTCGTCGCCGAGCGCGATGAACGCCCGGAGCGCGCGCTGCACGTCGTACGCGAGGTCGACCCAGAGCATCGCCCGCTCGTGGCCGAGCGACACCTGGGTGAGGGCCCAGCCCTGGTTGAGCTCGCCGAGGAGGTTCTCCTTCGGGACCCGGGCGTCGGTGAAGAACACCTCGTTGAAGTCCAGGTAGTCGGGCTCCGACAGCTCAGGGAACGGGCGTGCCTCGACGCCCGGGGTCTTCATGTCGATGACGAGCACGCTGATGCCCTTGTGCTTCGGGGCATCGGGGTCGGTGCGCACGAAGCACATGCACCAGTCGGCGTGGTGCGCGCCCGAGGTCCACACCTTCTGGCCGTTCACGACGAACTCGTCGCCGTCGAGCACCGCACGCGTCTTGAGGCTCGCGAGGTCGCTCCCTGCGCCGGGCTCGCTCATCCCGAGGCACCACGCGACCTCGGCGCGCAGCGTGGGCAGCAGCCACCGCTCCTGCTGCTCGGGCGTGCCCGCGTCGTGCAGGCTCGGCGCGATGATGCCGAGCCCTTGCGGGTTGAGGCTGCGCGGGATCTCGCGCCGCTTCATCTCCTCGAAGTAGATCATCTGCTCCGACGGCGACGCGTTCCGCCCGCCGAGCTCCGGCGGCCAGCCCGGCACGAGCCACCCGGCGTCGAACAGCTCGCGCTGCCACGCGCGGGCCCAGTCGGGCAGGTGCGCGCTGGACAGCTTCGGCTGGGCGAGGATCTCGCGCGGCGGGGCGTGCTCCTCGAGCCACCCGACGAGGTCGGCGCGGAACCGCTCTTCCGCATCGCCATACGAGAGTCGCACGGCGGGAACGGTAGTCGGTAGGTTCGATCCCTGACGCGAGCGTCAGGGATCATCAAGGTGGACTTCGAGTTCTCGGCCGAGCAGGAGCAGCTGCGCGACAGCGTGGCGAGGTTCCTCGACGCGCGGGCACCGCTACGGTGGGTGCGGGAGCAGCTCGACGCGGACGCGGCGACCGGCGACGCCTGGCACGGACTGGCCGACCTCGGTGTGACGGCGCTGCTCGTCCCCGAGACCGACGGCGGCGCGGGCGACACCGGCATGGTCGACGCCGCCGTCGTGCTCGAGGAGCTCGGTCGGGCGCTGTACCCCGGGCCCTATACCGCGTCGGCGATCGGCGCGGCGAGCATCGTCGCCCTCGCGGGCGAC
>JBBDWT010000023.1:2294-8443 GCA_040902705.1 Acidimicrobiia bacterium
GGGGTTGTACAGCTTCTTGACGGGCGCGTACACCAGCTTGGCGGGGGCGACGACGGTGACCGGGCTGCGTTCCTCCCCGGGATCGCAGCCGGCACCACGATCGGCACGGTCGCGCTCCTCGAACTCGGCCGCCGCGCGACGTGGACGGCGCCGAGGACCGCTGCCGCCGGCGAAGGCGACGGATGGCGCCTCGACGGCACGAAGGTCCACGTCGCAGACCTCGCCGCCGCGCAGATCGCCTTCGTCACCGCGGCGTCGCCGGACGGCGTGCTCGGCGTGTACGCCGTCACCACGGACGCACCGGGCGTCACCGTCACGCCGACCCCGACCGTCGACGGGACGCGCAAGCAGGCGACCCTGACCCTCGACGGCGCGCCCGGGCACCGCCTCGGGGGCAGCGCCGACGCGACGGACGCAGTGGCGGCGACGGTCGACCGGCTCTCGGCCGCCGCCGTGGTCGACGGCGTCGGGGCCGCGGCGCGCGCGCTCGCGATGTCGGTCGAGTACGCGAAGGAGCGTCGTCAGTTCGACGCGCCGGTCGGCTCCTTCCAAGCGGTACAGCACCTGTGCGCCGACATGCTCCGCGCGGTCGAGCTCGCCCGGGCAGCCGGGTACTACGCGTGCTGGGCCGCCGACGCGGCATCTGCCGCCGAGCGTCATCGCGCGGTGACGATGGCGCTCGCGTTCGCCGCCGACGAGCTCTACACGGTCGGGGCATCCGCCATCCAGGTGCATGCAGGCATCGGCTTCACCTGGGAGCACGACATCCACCTCTTCTACAAGCGGCTGCTCAGCCTGCAGGACACCGGTGGCGGATCGATCGATCAGCTCGAGGAGCTGGCCTCGATCGTGCTCGACGTGCCGTCGCGGTCGGACTGATCGGCCCCATCGCCCGCCTCCGCTCCACGGATCCGGCGCCACAGCACGACGAGGGCGGCGGACGCGAGCACCACCAGCGACGGCTCGGCCGGAACGCGGAAGCGAGTGATGCCGTAGCCGAGCGTCACGACGAGCACGACGATGCCGAACGGCACCAGCAGCGCCCACACCGCCGTGCGCCGTCGCCGGAGCAGCACCACCCCGTAGATCGCGAGCGGGACGAACGCCCAGTACATGACGAGTCCGACGATCGCGGCTTCGCGCGGTCTCCCCTCCGCCTCACCGAACTCGGCGGTCTGGAACGGCCGGAAGACGTCGAACGCGCGTCCGACGCGCGCCGCGACGACGACAGGCACGCGTCCGAGGTGGTCGCCGACGTAGTCGAACGCCGCGTCGCGCTGGCGCTTCGCCTGCACCGACAGGTCCTTCGTCTCCGGCACCGCGGTCGAGCACTCGAGGCTCCAGACACCGAGCAAGCGGCCCGAGTACGTCCGGTCGCAGTTCGCGCCGAGGAGCACCGCTCCGTCGCCCGTCCCCAGCGTCGTCGGCTCGTCGAACGTCGTCGCGTTGCGGATCACCCACGGCGCCAACGTCAGCACCGCGACACCGACCACGATGCCCAGCGGGGCGAGACGCTCCTTCCACCTCGAACGGTCCCACCCGAGGACCGCGGGCACCGCGACCAGTGGCACGAGCAGCACCAGCTCAGCGCGCGTGAGCGCGGCCAGCCCGCAGGTGAGCCCGAGCCCGGCGGCGACCCACGGTGACCAGCCGTCGCGCAACCGATACACGAGCAGCAGCACGGTCGCGACGAGGAGCGCGGTCAACGCCTCGGCCATGACGATGCCGTCGTTCATGAAGAGGTTCGGGTACACCGCGGCGACGACGGCCGCTGTCAGGCCCACCGCGGCGCCGCCGACCCGTCGCCCGAGCAGACCGATGACGCCGACCGCGGCGGCACCGATGAGGCACATCGTCAGGCGCTGCGGGAGCGTGTCGCTCGGGACCCCGAAGATCGCGGTCGCCGGCACGATCGCCAGCGTCGTCAGCGGCGGGTGGTCGGCCGACGGCACTCCGACGAAGGGCTTCGCGAACCCCTCGCCCGACACCACGAGATCGGACTGCGCGACGTAGTACAGCTCGTCGTACGGGTGATCCTCGGGGTGCGCGGTCACCGCGACCGTGTAGACGACGCGGAGCGCGAGCGCACCGAAGACGACGATGCCGAGCGCGACCGCGAAGCGCCGCGCGGTCATGCGGTCCTCAGCGACGCCGCGTGAGCAGGAGCGCGCCCGCGAGCGGTCCGCCACCCGCGCACGCCACCCCGACCTCGGGGTCGCCGGGCACCTGACGGTCGCCCGCCTCACCCCACAGCTGCACGCACGCCTCGTGGATGAAGCCGAACCCGTGCAGGCGCCCGGACGAGAGCTGACCACCGTTGGTGTTCAGCGGGAGGACCCCGTCGAGCGCGATGCGCTCGCCACCTTCGACGAACGGTCCCGACTCCCCCTTGCCGCAGAAGCCCATCGCCTCGAGCCAGCACATGGTGATGAAGGAGAACCCGTCGTACATCTCCGCGAGCTGGACGTCGGTCGGCTTCAGGTCGGTGCGCGTCCACAGCTGTGCACCCGCGTCGCGCACCGCCATCGTCGTGAGGTCGTCGAACTGGTCCCACGACGGCCGTCCGTGCAGTGCGGTCCCGACGGCTTCGACCTGGAGCGGCGGTTTGCGGAGGTCGTCGATCGTGTCGATGCGCGAGACGATCACCGCCGTCCCGCCGTCACACGGGACATCGCAGTCGTACAGGCAGAGCGGCGACGAGATCATCCGCACGCTCAGATAGTCGTCCATCGACATCGGATCGGTGTAGATCGCCTTCGGGTTCAGCGCCGCGTTCTTGCGCGCGTTCAGCGCGATCTGCGCGAGCTGCTCCCGAGTCGTGCCGTACTCGTGGAAGTGGCGCTGCGCCATCATCGCGATCCAGGTCGCGGCCGACGGCGCGGAGTACGGGAGGATCCACTCCATGAAGCCCGAGGTGCGCGGGATCCCGCCCTTCCCGCCTCCAGCACCGGGCATCACGGCGGCGCGGCCCTTCTCGCCCTGCGCGCTGCCTTCGTAGACGCTGCGAAAGCACAGCACGTGCTTCGCGAGACCGGCCGATACGGCGAGGCACGCGGCGATGACCGCGCCGAGCTGCGATGGCGTCTCGAGCCCGCCGGCCCACCAGTTGAGGTTCAGCCGCAGCGCATCGTGGACGTCGACGACGCCGGCGCCCGAGAACCCCGGCGGCGTCTCCATCGGGCCCGGGTACGTCGAGATGCCGTCGATGTCGGCCGTGGTGAGCCCGGCGTCCTGGATCGCGGCGATGCATGCGTCGAGCGTGAGCTCGAGCGGGTCGCGGTACAGGCGGCGCCCGATGTCCGACTGGCCGGCGCCCGAGATGACGGCGCGCCGCTCCCCGACGAGATCCAGATCGCTCACGCGGCCTCCCCGGCAACCGGCTCGAACAGCGGGATCCACACCTCTTCGTCGGGATGCGGCTCGAACAGGACCTGCACCGGCATCCCGATCCTGACGTCGTCGACCGGGCAGTTGACGATGTTCGTCGTCAGCCGCAGATCGTCTTGCTCGGGGAGCGCGACGATCGCGAGCACGAACGGCGGCTCGAGGCCCGGCATCCACGGCTGGTAGTTGATCGAGTACGTGAGCACCTCGGCGCGTCCGGACACGGTCTCGATCCCGATGTCCTTCGAGAGGCACTTCGGGCAGATGACGCCGGGCGGATGGAGGAAGTAGCCGCACTCCCGGCACCGCTGGAACCGCAGCTCGTTGTCGCGACCGCCGTGCCAGTAGTGCGCGTTGCGATCGGTGATCCGCGGCAGGATCCGAAACGGCACGTCGTCAGTCATTCGACTCCTCGTCGGGCTCCGGTTCGTCGGACGCGGCTGCCGAGTCGAAACCTTCACGGGCGAACGGAAGCGCCTCGACGGCCGGGAGGATCCCGAAGCCGGGACACGTCAGCATGATCGACCCGACGACCTCGTCCCACGACGCGCCGACCTCCCGCGCGAGCTGGGCGTGGCGCACGATCCCGGGGCCGTTGCGCAGGATCACCGTGCACGCGAGCCGGATCAGCTCGTGCGTCTTGCGGTCGGGCGCGCGCAGCGAGTCGATCTGGCTCAGCCAGGTGCTCTGCGCCTCATGGAGCGCCGGGAACACCTCGTGGAGCGGTCCCTCGAACGGGAAGCTCCAATCGTCGTAGGTCACGCCGCGATCATCGTCGTGCGCATCGGCGACGTCACTTCGTTGGGAGCGCCGCCACGGCGACGCCGGACACCTTCGCCTCGCCGTCCGCGTTGACGACCTCGCACTCGAGGTCGACCCGGTGCTCGTCGCCCTCGTCGTACTTCTTCGCGACGGTGATCCGGGTGGTGAGCTGCTCGCCCGGCCACGTCTGCTTGGTGAAACGGACCTTGTAGTTCCGCAGGTTGCCCGCACCCACGTAGTCGGTGAGCGCCTTGCCCAGCATCCCCATCGTGAACATCCCGTGCCCGAAGACGCTCGGCAGCCCCGCGCCGGTCGCCGCCATCTCGTCGGTGTGCATCGGGTTGAAGTCGCCGGATGCACCCGCGTAGCGAACGAGATCCGAACGAGTGAGCTCGTGACTCAGCTCGGGCGCGGCGTCGCCCTCGCCCACGTCGTCGAAGAACAGCCTCTGCTCAGCCATCGCGGCAGCGTGGCCGTTTCCTGACACCGCTGTCAACTTGCACCCCCGTCGGAGCGCCGGGCGCCCGGGGGGGGCGAGCGGCGCCCACGAGCGACGTAGCCTGCGCGCCGATGCCCATCGATCTCGCCACGCTCCTCGATCCCGCGCACACCGCCGTCGTCACCATGGAGCTCCAGCGCGGCGTGGTCGGCGACTCGTCCGTCGTCCCCGCGGTCGCGGAAGAGGCGGCGGCGCAGCACGTCGTCGAGCACACGGCCGAGATCGTCCGCGCCGCGCGCGCCGTGGGTGCCCGGGTCGTGCACTGCACCGCCGAGTTCCGCGCCGACCGCGCCGGATCGGCCCTGAACGCTCCGCTCCTGCGAGCCCTCGCGAAGGGTGATCCGCGTCCGCTGATCGGGAGCACCGAGGCCGCGGTCGTCCCCGAGCTCGGGCCCGAGCCGTCCGACCTGATCTCGTCACGAAGCCACGGGCTCACCCCGTTCCCGGGGACCGACCTCGACCAGCTGCTGCGCAACGTCGGCGTCCGCACGATCGTCGCGACCGGCGTGTCACTCAACGTCGGCATCCCCGGGCTCGTGATGGTGGCGGTCGACCTCGGCTACCAGGTCGTCGTCGTGACGGACGCGGTCGCAGGCATCCCGCGCGAGTACGGCGAAGCGGTGCTGGAGCACACGATCGGCGCACTCGCGACACGTTCGACCACGACGGACGTGGTGGCCACGTGGTCGCAGTTGCAGGGACCCTGACACCGATGTCAGGCTTCGCGCCGTGGTGACCGCGGCCGGCCTCGACTTCGCCAAACTGCTCGACGACAAGGTCGCGCTGATCACCGGCGCGGCGTCGGGGCAGGGCCGCGCCGCAGCACTGCTGTTCGGTGCGCAGGGCGCGCGGGTCGTCGTCGCGGACATCAACGACGAAGGATCCGCCGAGACCATCGGGATGCTCGAGGAGCAGGGCAGCGAGGGCCTGGCGGTCCATGCCGACGTGTCCACCGCCGCCGACGTCGACGCGATGGTCGCGGCTGCCGTCGAGCGCTACGGGCGCCTCGACGTCCTCTACAACAACGCCGCCGTGCAGATGTCGGGGCGCCTGGTGGAGTGCACGGAGGACGACTGGGACCTGACGATCGCCACGAACCTGTCGGCGATCTTCTGGGCGTGCCGCGCCGCGCTCCCCCATCTGCTCGACGGCGACGGGGGCAGCATCATCAACACGGCGTCGACCCTCGGGCTGATCGGTTCGGAGGGATACGCCGCGTACGGCGCGGCGAAGGCGGGGCTCGTGCTGCTCACCAAGCAGATCGCGGTCGAGTACGGGCCGAGCGTGCGCGCGAACGTCATCGCGCCCGGATCGATCGACACACCACGATTCCGCAAGGTGCTCGACCAGACGCCCGGCGCGGAGCAGTTCGTCGAGGGACTGAAGCGCACGATCCCCGTGCAGCGGCTCGGCACTGCCGAGGACGTCGCGGCGATCGCGCTGTTCCTGGCGAGCGACATGAGCTCGTACGTCAGCGGCGCGGTGCTCCCCGCCGACGGGGGCC
>JBBDWT010000024.1:0-8397 GCA_040902705.1 Acidimicrobiia bacterium
CGGTAGATGTCGTCGGGCGTGACGACGTTCTTCAGGCTCTTGCCCATCTTGCCGAACTCGCGCGTGACGGGCTCGCCGCCGTGGAAGAAGCCGCCGTCGCGCTCCTCGACCTCGGTCGCCTCGACCGCGAAGCCGCGCGCGTCGCGGAACGCGGGCGCCTGGATGTACCCCTGGTTGTAGAGGCGGTGGAACGGCTCGGGACTCGAGACGAAGCCGAGGTCGTAGAGGACCTTGTGCCAGAAGCGCGCGTACAGGAGGTGCAGGACCGCGTGCTCCACGCCACCGACGTAGAGGTCGACACCTCCCGGCGCCATCCAGTAGCGGTCGACCTCGGCGTCGACGAACGCGTCCTCGTTCGTCGGGTCGAGGTAGCGCAGGTAGTACCAGCACGAGCCCGCCCACTGCGGCATCGTGTTCGTCTCGCGGACGTACCGCTGCGGCCCGTCACCCAGGTCGAGCTGTACCTCGAGCCACTGCTCGGCACGCGCGAGCGGCGGCTCGGCGTCGCTGTCGGCGGCGTCGGGATCGAGCGCCTGCGGCTTGAAGTCGTCGCGCTCCGGGAGCTCGACCGGGAGCGCGTCCTCGGGCACAGCGTGCGGGTGGCCCTGCTCGTCGTAGACGATCGGGAACGGCTCTCCCCAGTAGCGCTGCCGACTGAACAGCCAGTCGCGCAGCTTGTACGTGAGGGCCGGGGAGCCGAAGCCGTGCTCCTCGAGCCAGTCGCTCATGCGCTGCTTCGCCTCGTCGACGTGCATGCCGTCGAGGAACCCGCTGTTGATCGCGGGCCCGTCGCCGATGAACGCCTCGTCGTCGGGGAATCCCTCGGGCGGCTGCACGGTGCGGACGATCGGGAGGTGGAACTCCTCGGCGAACTCCCAGTCGCGCTCGTCCTGACCGGGCACGGCCATGATCGCCCCGGTGCCGTACCCCATGAGCACGTAGTCGGCGATGAAGACCGGGATGTTCCAGTCGTTCACGGGGTTGTGCGCGAACGCGCCGGTGAAGACGCCGGTCTTCTCGCGCCCTTCCGACTGGCGTTCGAGCTCGGTCTTGCCCGCGGCGAACTGTCGGTATGTCCTGACGGCTTCGGCTGGGAGCACGTCGAGCCCGAACGTGCCGCGCCATTCCGTCGGCGAGTCCTGCGGCCATTCGGACGGGACGATCGTGTCGACGAGCGGATGCTCGGGCGCGAGCACCATGTACGTCGCGCCGAACAGCGTGTCGGGACGCGTCGTGAACACCTCGATGTCGACGCCCTCGTGCTCCTCGACCGGGAACCGGATCGTTGCGCCGGTGCTCCGCCCGATCCAGTTGCGCTGCATCGTCTTGATCGGCTCGGTCCAGTCGAGGAGGTCGAGGTCGGCCAGCAACCGGTCGGCGTACTTGGTGATCGCGAGCTTCCACTGCTTCAACGGCTTCTTGAAGACGGGGAAGTTGCCGCGCTCGCTGCGGCCCTCGGCGGTCACCTCTTCGTTCGCGAGGACCGTCCCCAGTCCCGGGCACCAGTTCACCGGCGACTCTTCGAGGTACGCGAGCCGGAAGGAGTCGATGACCTCGCGGCGGGCGCGCTCGTCGAGCTCCGACCACGGCCGCCCGCCGGGAAAGGCCTGCGAGATCGTCTCCAGCTTCCCCGCTTCGAGCTCCGCCTCGAGCTCAGCGATGGGCCGGGCCCGTTCGGCCTCGTCGTCGTACCAGGAGCCGAAGATCTGGAGGAAGATCCACTGCGTCCAGCGGTAGTAGGCGACGTCGGTCGTCGAGACGCTGCGCCGGGGATCGTGGGCGAGCCCCAGCGAGCGAAGCTGACGCCGCATCGTGGCGATGTTCTTCTCGGTCGCGGCACGAGGGTGCTGACCCGTCTCGAGCGCGTACTGCTCGGCGGGGAGCCCGAACGCGTCGTAGCCGAGCGCGTGGAGCACGTTCTTGCCGTTCATGCGGTGGTACCGAGCGAACACGTCGGTGCCGATGTACCCGAGCGGGTGCCCGACGTGGAGCCCCGCGCCGCTCGGGTACGGGAACATGTCGAGCACGTAGAGGCGCTCGCGGTCCGCCATCTCGTCGAACCCGTCGGCCAGCGGCCCGGTCGGGTTCGGCGCCCAGAAGGTGTGGTGCTCGTCCCAGTGGTCCTGCCAGCGCGCCTCGATCTCGTTCGCGAGGCGCGCCGTGTACCGGTGCGGTGGTGCCTTCGTGTCGTCGACCGCCGCGGGCGCGCTCTCGCTCATCGCGGCGAGCGTAGCGAGGGGTCGCGCGCGCACTCGGTGGGTTCGCTGTCACACCCCGATGCGACGATCGGAACATGTGTTCGACATGCGCCAAGTTCGAGGAACGCGAGGCGGCCGGTAGTCTGATCGTCCCTCACGGGGCCGTAGCTCAGTTGGTAGAGCGCTTCCATGGCATGGAAGAGGCAGCGCGTTCGATCCGCGTCGGCTCCACGTCAACCCTTGCGTTCATGCTCGCCGGCTTCGTCGCCGGCGAGGGGTCGTTCAACGTCACGCGGCGCCTGCCCCCGTTCGCCGACAGGGTCCCCAGGCTCTCGTTCCGGTTCGATGTGACCGTCGCCACCCGCGACCGACCGATCCTCGAGCAGCTGCGATCGTTGCTCGGTTTCGGCTCCATCACCGATCGACGTCCGGGGAAACCGGCATGGCAGCCAACCAGTCAGCTGCGCATCGCGTCGATCAAGGCGCACCTCGCGGCGACGATCCCGTGGGCAGACGAGCACCTCCTCGTCTCCAACAAGCGAGCGCAGTACGAGCGCTGGCGCGACGCGCTCCTCGGATACGAGATCGAGCATCCACGCCAAGTGGGCCGGTCGCGATGTAGCGAGCCGGGCTGCGACGACTTCGTCCGCGGCCGCGGTCTTTGCCGACGTCACTACTACCGTGCCACCGGCTACTGATGCGCTCGCCGCCCTCGTCGGCGGCTTCGTCGCGGCTGAGGGATGTTTCACCAAGACGGGCCATCCTCCAAGGTTCACGTTCGCTGTCGGGCTCGGCGCGACCGACGCGGGGATGTGCGAGCTGTTCCTCGCGTTCTTCGGCGTCGGGCACATCCACCACTCGCCGCGCCGGAAGGCGCACTACGACGACGAGGTGACGTTCGCGATCGGGTCGATGCGGGACCACCTCGACGTCACGATCCCGTTCATGGACGCGCACCTGCCCGAGTCGTACAAGCGCACCCAGTACCTCGCGTGGCGCGCCGAGCTGCTCGAGTACTGGGAGCACCGGGCGAAGCGACGGCGCGCGTGCACCGTCGACGGATGCGAGCGGCCGCGCCGGGCGCACGGGTACTGCCGACAGCACCTGTGGACGCACCTCGGGCGATGACGCTCAGCCCTGGGCGAGCTCGTCCATCAGCTCGCGGATGCGGTCGTGAGCCAGCAGGCGGGTGCGGAAGAACTCGTTGACGAGCTCCGACGACTGCTCTCGCACGTCGGCGAGCGCGGAGGCCCAGTCGCCCGACGCGCCACCTTCGCTCAGCGCAGCTTCCTCCACGTCGCGGAGCTCGGCGAGGAGCGCCGCCTCGTCGGCGCCGTCGGTCGCGTCGGCGATCGACTCCCGAACGACGCCGATCTGCTCCAGCACCATCCGTCGGTCGATGCCCGAGCTCGGATCGAGCGCGTGGTCGGCCGCTTCGAGGAGCCCGGGCACCTGGTACAGCCGCGATTGCGGCTCGTCGAACAGCTCACGGACGTACGCCGCGGCCTCGAGCTCGTCCGCCACCCGGCACAGGTTGTACAGGCGCTTCGCGACCTTGCCGAAGCTCGGCTCCACGGTCGAGTAGTGGACGACCTGCTCGCGCATCGCGTCCCGGTAGGCCTCGCGCGCGCCCGGCGCGACGAGTGCTTGCAGGCGCTCGACCAGCGCGAGCGCGCCAGCCTCGAGGTACACCTCCTGCACGAGAGGGTCGATCGCGCCGTCGAGGGAACGGATCGCCCCGGCCGGGTCCTCCCAGGTCACGTCCATGACGTTGCTGGCCAGCGCGATCCGGCCCTGCTCGCGGTCGGCGACGATCCAGTAGAGGTAGAGCCACCCCGAGGCGACGTCGGCGTCGTCCCACTCGTACGTGCGCGGCGGGCCGTCCGCGGCTTCGACCGTGATCCGGCCGGCCAGCACGTCGGGCGTCGTCCACTCGATCGTGTGGCCGGCATCGAGCGAGGCACCCCGCTGGACGACCGGCTCGGGATAGGTCCCCAGGTCCGCCTCGACCAGGACGATGTCGGGCTGGCTCACCGCGCGCAATGCGGTTGCACGCATCGCCTCCCGGAAGATGCGCTGGGCCTCGCCTTCCGTCTCCGCGTGGATGTGGATCCGCTCGAAGAAGTCGGCGTCGCCGGGGAAGAGCTGGATCTTCCCCTGCGCCGCGCTCCCCGCGATCGCGATCGCCGACTCGATCTCGGGCCGCGGCTCGATGCGCACGTACGGCACGAGGCTCCGGAAGTGCGCGAGGTCGTCGGGATCGAAGTCGAGCAGCGACACCCGGTCGCCGAACACGCCGATCTCGGCGTCCGCGGCAATGCGGTCGTCAGGGTCGCTCGCGGCGACGGCCACCATCCAGCGCCGGGCTTCCTCCGCGTCGGCCTCGAGGCCCATGCGCTCGGCGGTCGCGATCGCGTCGTCGGGGTCGAGGTCCTTCATGCGCCCGGAACGATACGGCACGAGTCCGCGCGGCTTCGCTCCTTAGACTCGACGCGTGATCGGTGTCGTCGACTATCGAGCGGGCAACGCCCCGAGCGTCGGGTACGCGCTCACGCGCTTGGGCCTCGAGCACCGGCTCGTCACGACACCGGGCGAGCTGGACGAGGTCGATCGGATCATCCTCCCCGGAGTGGGTGCGGCTCGGGCGACGCTCGACTCGCTTCGCGAATCGGGCCTGGTGGAGCCGCTCGAGCGCCGGGTGCGTGACGACGGCGTCCCGTTCCTCGGCATCTGCATCGGGCTCCAGGTGCTCTTCGAGCACTCCGAAGAGGGTGACACCACAGGTCTCTCCTGGGTGCCCGGACGGGTGCAACGATTCGACGACACGCAGCGCGTCCCGCAGATCGGCTGGAACAGCGTCCGCGTCCTGCGCGACCACCCCGTCACCAGGGGCTTCCCCGACGGGGGCCACTGCTACTTCGTGAACTCGTACTACGCCGCGCCGGCCGACCCCGCGCACGTCCTCGGGGAGACCTCCTACGGCGTCGAGTTCTGCTCGATCGTCGCCCACGACAACATCGTCGCCACGCAGTTCCACGCCGAGAAGAGCGGCGAGCTGGGCCTCGGCATCCTCTCCGGGTTCGCCGAGTGGGACCGAGCCGCCTGATGCTGACGAAGCGGCTGATCGCGTGCTTCGACGTCGTCGACGGCCGCGTCACCAAGGCCCAGCAGTTCCAAGACAACATCGACGTCGCGCCGGCCGAGCAGCTCGCGCAGCAGCTCTACGACGACCAGATCGACGAGATCGTCTTCTACGACATCCTCGCAAGCGCCCAACGGCGGACGATCGACCTCCCGGTCGTGCGGGCGGTGGCACAGCACGTGTTCGTGCCCTTCACCGTGGGCGGCGGCATCCGGTCGGTCGACGACATGTTCGAGGTGCTCAAGGCCGGCGCGGAGAAGATCAGCGTCGACTCGATGGCGGTACGGAACCCCGACATCATCCGCCAGGGCGCGGAGGCGTTCGGTCGCCAATGCGTCGTGCTGAGCACGCAGGTGAAGCACGTCGGCATCCGGCCCGGGATCCCGAGCGGGTACGAGGTGTTCATCGACGGCGCGCGCACCGCGACCGACATGGATGCACTCGACTGGGTTCGCCGCGGCGAGGATCTCGGTGCGGGCGAGATCGTGGTGAACAGCATCGACCGAGACGGAACGGCGTCGGGGTACGACATCGACATCACGCGCGCCGTCGCGGACGCCGTCAACGTCCCCGTGATCGCGTCGGGTGGCGCCGGGACCGTCGAGCACATCGCCGAGGGCCTCACCGCCGGCGCCGCGCAAGCCGCCATCATCAGCTCGATCCTCTACTCGCCGCGGCTCGAGCGGAACATCGGCGTGCGCGAGCTCAAGGCGGGTCTGCTCGAACGCGGCGTCCCGATGCGCCCGTACCTCTGAGGGTCGCGCCTACCGGTCTCCCGCGGCGACGCGCGAGGAGTCGTTCGGGATGCGAGTCGCGTCGGCCCACAACCGATCGAGGTCGTAGTACGCGCGCGTCTCCTCGAGGAACACGTGCACGACGACGTCGCCGTAGTCGAGCAGCACCCATGACGCGTCTTCGAGACCTTCGACGCCGAGCGCCTTCGATCCGTCGTCGGCGCGCATGGCGTCCTGGACCTCGTCGACGATCGTGCGGACCTGCCGGGTGTTCGACGCCGACACGAGCACGAAGCGGTCGATGATCGCGATGATCGGGGCGACGTCGAGGATCACGATGTCGCGACCCATCTTCTGCGCCGCCGCCTCGGCAGCGACGAGCGCCCGGGCGGTCGGAGACGAGGCGGACTCGGTCAAGCGCCTCTGCTCGACACGGGCCTCGTCGTCATCAGCCGTCAGCATAGAGCCCGCGCTCGCGGATGGCGCGCACCGCGGGCGCCGGGACGAGACCGTCGATCGGGAAGCCACGAGCCAACCGGGCCCGCACCTCCGTCGACGACACGTCGAGGCGCGGGATGGACAGGTGCTCGACCGACCAACCCGTCCCGGGTGGCGTGGCATGCTCGCCTTCGCGCTCGACGACCACGATCGTCGCGAGGTCGCGAGTGTCGTCGAGGCGCCTCCATGTCGACATGTTGGCCACCGCATCTGCACCGAGCAGCAGGAAGAGCTCGCGTCCGGGGCGCGCGAGCGCCTCGAGCGTGTCGGCGGTCACCGAAGCGCCCTCGCGCTCGACCTCGACCGAGCTCGATTCGAGCCCTTCGATCTCCGCGACGGCCGCGCTCACGAGGGCGAGGCGATCGGTCGCCGAAGCGGCCACCTGGCCGCGCTTCTGCCAGGGGTCCCCGGCGACCACGAGCAGCACCCGATGGAGGTGCAGGGTCGCCCGGGCGTCGGCGGCCGCCACGAGATGGCCGACGTGGATCGGATCGAACGTCCCGCCGAGGACCCCGATCCGCTCGGTGACCGCCTCGGCCGGGGCCTGGAGCCGCTCCGCCATCCCTCGACCTTACGGGGGGCTGGCCTGTGCCTCGGCGTTCACGTTCCTGCAACACACCTGTCGCCGATCGCCACGTACATTTCGCTCGTGACATCGTCCCCCGACACCCACGTCCTGGTCCGGGTCTGGCTGCCCGACCGCCCCGGTGCCCTCGGGCTCGTCGCGGCCCGCATCGGCTCCGTCGGCGGCGACATCGTGGGCATCGACGTGCTGGAGCGATCCGACAGCGTCGTCGTCGACGAGTTCGCGGTCGTGCTCCCCAGCCTCGACATCCTCGAGCTGCTCGCGCGCGAGATCGAGCAGGTCGACGGCACCTCGGTCGAGGAGTTCAGGGTGGTGAACGCGTTCCCCGACGCCCGACTCGACGCGCTGGAGTCGGCCGCGACGCTGTGCGAGGCGACGTCGCTCGACGAGCTCCAGACGACGCTCGTCGAGCACCTCCGGCGGGAGTTCCTCGCCGAGTGGGCCGTGCTGCTGATCGACGACGAGCTCGCCGCCGGCGCGGGCGACACCCCGCCCGCAGCCGAGTTCCTCTCCGCGCTCGCCGCGGGGACCGCGATGTCGCCGAAGGTCGCCGACGGCACGACGGGGCCCGACGATCTTCTCGTCGCCTCACTGCCGGTGCACGGCGCCACCGTGCTCGTCGGTCGCGGCGGCCACGCGTTCCGCCGACGCGAGCGCGTGCAACTCCTCGCGCTGGCGCGCATCGCCGACCGAGCCTGGACGCTGCTCTCCTGAGCACCGTGACCGTTGCGGTCAGTCCTCGGCAATCGTGGTGACGAACCGCTCGAGCTGCCGGAGGTTGCGACACTCGTACACGCCGTCGCAGTACCGCGCGTAGTCGGCGATGATCGAGTCGCCGGTGTCCCAGTAGCCGCGCGGCTCCGGGTTGAGCCAGTAGACGTGCTTCGCGCGCTTCTGAACCTGCTCGACCACCCACGCCTGCGACGCGTGGTAGTTGTTCCGCGCGTCGCCGAGGAAGATGACCGACGACTTCGGCGTCAACTCGGTGTAGTGACGGTCGTAGAACGTCTCGAACGCGTGCCCGTAGTCGGAGTGACCGTCGACCCAGACGACGTCGGCCTCCGTGTTCACACGATGGACGGCCTCCATCACGTCGTCCGTGTCCTGGAAGTAGCTCGTCACCTCGTCGATGCCGTCGATGAACACCCACGACCGGACCTTCGAGAACTGGCTCGCCATCGCGTACACGAACTGGAGCGTGAACCGGGCGAAGCTCGCCACCGACCCCGAGATGTCGGC
>JBBDWT010000025.1:0-1918 GCA_040902705.1 Acidimicrobiia bacterium
TCGGTCACGAAGTACGGCGAGATGTAGCCCTTGTCGAAGCGCATGCCCTCGACGAGGTCGAGCTCCATGCCGAAGGTCTGGCTCTCCTCGACGGTGATGACGCCGTCGGTGCCGACCTTCTCGAGCGCCTCGGCGATCATCGCGCCGATCTCCGTGTCGGCCGCCGAGATGGCGGCGACGTTGGCGATCTGCGCCGGGTCGGTGTCGACCTTCTTGGAGTCGGCCTTGATCGACGCGACCGCGGTCTCGACCGCCGCCTCGATGCCCTTCTTGAGGACCATCGGGTTGGCGCCGGCCGCGACGTTGCGCAGACCCTCACGGACCATCGCCCACGCGAGGACGGTGGCCGTGGTGGTGCCGTCACCGGCGACGTCGTCGGTCTTCTTGGCGACCTCCTTGACGAGCTCCGCACCGATCTTCTCGTACGGGTCCTCGAGGTCAACTTCCTTGGCGATCGAGACCCCGTCGTTCGTGATCGTGGGTGCGCCCCACTTCTTCTCGAGGACGACGTTGCGGCCCTTGGGCCCGAGGGTGACGCGGACTGCGTCGGCGAGCTTGTTCATACCGAGCTCGAGCGAACGACGCGCGTGCTCGGCGTAGGCGATCTGCTTGGGCATCTCTGCTGACTCCCTGGTGGTGGTGTCGGGTCGTCTGGAAGGACGTTGGTCTCACATCTGGCACTCGAGACGGTCGAGTGCCAGGAACCATGTTGGCACTCTCACTCCGCGAGTGCAAACGCGCACACCCTCCCTGGCGGGCGCTCGGGCCCCTATCCGGGGTACCTCAAGGCGACGGCAGCCTCCGGGCTGTGGGCGTGGAACGCGAAGCTCTCTTCGAGGTACAGGTGCACCTGCTCGTCGTCGGCGCGCTCGAAGCCGATGGAGACGTCCTGCCCGCACGACAGCTCGAAGTCGTCACCGCGCAGGGACAGCACGACGGCACCGTTGACCGCGGGCGCGTACACGACGGCGCCGTCGAGGATCAGCCGCAAGCGCTCCAGGACCGGGTAGCCGCCGTCCTCGGTGGTCTCGAGGATCCCCGCGTAGCACTGGGGGCCGAGGGCGATGCCGTACGGGCCTTCGACGCCCGCGTCGCGCAGTCGAGCCACGGCCGTGGCGACCCACGTGGGGTACTGCCCGAAGCTGTCCCCGAGCTGCACCGGATCGTGTGGTGAGGCCTCGGCGATGCCGGTGATGTTCGCGGCGTCGTAGCCGTGGAACACCGCCGTGTCCTCGGCCGACGCGATCGAGCGCGCGGCGTCGACGACCGCGCCGAGATCGGGCGACTTGTGCCCGCGGTCGATCGCGTCGAGCTCGGCGCGCGCCAGCGCGAACTTCGCGCGCAGCTCGACGACCGGCTGCACCTGGCGCAGGGCCGCCTCGACCCCGTCCGCGGGGGCCTTCGGGACCGGCTCGACGCTGCCGAGGGTGGATGCGGAGTACGTCCACCCGTGCGGGCCGGTGAAGTCGACGAGCCGGCGCGCGGCGAGGAAGTTCTCGAGTGCCCGCTTGGCTTCGGTCTCGATCTCACCCCATGCCGCGTCGGAGACAGGGGCGAGATCGCGGAAGAGGTGGTTCACGAGGTGACCTCCTTGAGGCTCCCGATGGCCAGCGAGCCATCCGGAGTCGGGCCTGCGGGCTGGGTGTCTTGGTGGGCGTCGCCACCTCCGTGCTCGGCGGTGTGCTCTTCCTCGACGATCGATGCGTCGGTGAACAGGTACGTCCGCAGATGGCGATCGAGGACGGGGTCGTTGCGCCGGAGCCACTCCAGCGTCATCGCCGCGTGCTCCTTCTCCTCGTCGCGGTTGTGGGCGAGCACTGCGGCGAGCTCGGGGTTGTCGGTCGCCTCGACGCGCTGGTCGTACCAGTCGACGGCCTCGAGCTCCTCGCCGATCGATGCGATGGCGCGGTGGGGGGGG
>JBBDWT010000025.1:1928-8066 GCA_040902705.1 Acidimicrobiia bacterium
GGTGGCGGGCGACGACCGCCACGTCGAGCAGATCCTCGTTCTCGTGCAGACCTTCGCTCGTCGCCATGCGTGCTCCCTCGGTCCGCCGGCTCCGGGCAGAGCCTAAGCGCCAGCACCCGGGACGGCGCCCGCAGGTACGGTCAGGGCCACCTGAGAGGTGGCGCGCGGCGAGCGGCCCCGTCGTGCGGTCACCGGCGCGCTCACGCGGCAACTGACGAGCATCGCCGCCACTGTCGTCGCACGACGGCGAGGAGGTCGGTCTGCGGGACGAAGCCGCAGACCGCACGGCAGCGGGCGGTGTGCGCACGCGTCGCCGGCGGCTCTTCGGCACCCGCCGGGCGGATCTCCACCGTCACCGGACGCCCGACGACGGTGGCGACTGCGTCGACGAGCTCACCGAGCGTCCGCGTGCAGCCGGTACCGAGGTTCACCGTTGTCGACTCACCACGCGCGCCGAGGGCGACGAGGCCGCGGACCACGTCCCGCACGTCGGTCACGTCACGACTCCGGGCGAGGCCGCCGAGGATCTCGATCGGGCGCCCCGCCGCGGCGGCGGCGAGCCATCTCGACAGCGCCATGTCGGGGCGCTGTCCCTCACCGGCGACCGTGAACGGTCGGGCGACGGCGACGATCCCACCGCCGGCCACACGCCGGGCACAGAGCTCCTCCAGCGCGGCCTTCGACCGCGCGTAGCCTCCCAGTGGTGCGAGCGGGTCACGTTCGCACGACGCGCGCACCCCTGAGCCTTCGATCCTCGCTCCTCCGTACACCGACGACGAGGACGTCACGACCACCGGCACCGCGAGCGGCGTCAGCTCGAGGATCCGCCGCCCGGCGTCGACGTTGTCGACCTTCCGGGCACGCTCGATGTCGGCGCCACCACCGCGCACACCCGGGCGCGCGGCCAGGTGGAACACGATGTCGGCACCGCCGATGACGTCGCGCAGCAGGGGGGCCGTGTCAGGGGCTGTGAGATCGAGCTGGAGATGACGCCCGGGAAGGTCGAGCGCGGGGGCGCGCCGGTCGATGCCCGTGATGCGCGCGCCTTCGCCGGCGAGCGCCCGGACGAGCTGCGCGCCGATGAAGCCGGCGCTGCCGGTGACGACGACGCGCGCTCCTCCCCACGCGGTCATGTCCCCCGTCACGCGAGAAGCCCCTCGCCGAGGTAGCCCCGGTCGCGGCGGACACCCGGCAGCGCGAAGTAGAACCCGCCACCCTGCGGCTGGATGTACTCCTCGAGGGGCTCGCCGTCGAGGCGCTGCTGGACGGTGACGAAGCCCCGCTCCAGGCTCCGCTGGAAGGAGACGAACGCGAGGCCCTGGTCGAGCCGGCCCGAGCCGTCGAAGCCGCGCGAGAAGCTGAAGCCGCGGCGCAGGATGAGGTTGTCGTCGGTTTCGGGCGTGCGCGGGTTCGCGAGGCGGATGTGCGCGTCGAGTGGCGTCGCCGTGCCTTCGGGGTCGCGATCGAACCTCGGGAGGTCGGTCTCGCGCTTCCCGTCGAGCGGTGCGCCCGACTCCTTGTGCCGGCCGATGATCGCCTCCTGCTCCGCGAGCGCGGTCCGGTCCCAGAACTCGACGAGCATCCGGATGGCGCGCACCGCCACGTAGCTACCCCCGACCGCCCAATCGGGCTCGTCGTCGTCGGCGCCGACCCAGACGTGACGGCGCATGAGGGAACCGTCCGACGCGTCGAAGTTCGCGGTGCCGTCACGGAACCCCATCAGGTTGCGCGCGGGAGCGCGGCCGGGCTGTGGAGCGGAGCGACGGTTGAAGCCGTCGAGCATCCACCGCAACGTCATCGCGCCGCGCGTCTTCCGCATCAGCTGCCGCAGGGCGAAGATGTTGACGTCGGGCGTGTCCGCCGACAGCCCGAGCAGGAGATCGCCGTGGCTGCGGGTCGGATCGAGCTTGTCGTTCGCGAAGAACGGCATCTTCACGAGCTCTCGGGGCTTGCGATCACCGAGACCGAATCGCTCGTCGAACAGTGATGCACCGACGGCCACGACGACGCTCAGGTCCGCGGCCGGTGGGCGCGCACCGAGCGTGCCGGCGTGGAGGGGCGGGTAGGCCGAGTCGCGCTTCGGGAACGGACGGCCGGTCATCAGGCCCCGGGCCTCGTCGCTGAGCTCGCGCAGCATGTCGCGCAGCTCGCCGCGGCCGGCCGCGGTGACGTCGAACGCGGCCATGAGCCCCGACTGCGGCGGTGGCATCACGATCCCCGTCTGGTGGGTGCCCAGGAACGGCAGGTAGCGCGGCGCAGGCAGGCCGTCGGCCGCGGCCGGGGCGAGCAGGCCGTCACCGAGCGCGACCGCCACACCCGCGCCGAGGCCCGCGCCGACCGACGACGCGAGGAACCGGCGCCGCGACAGGCCCGACGCGCGGCCCTCCCTCTTCACGGCGTCGCTCGCTGGGGGCGGGGATACCCCGCCCCCCACCGCTCGCTCCGCATCGCGCTCCGCTCCATGCGCGTTTCCATGCGCGTTCCTCCTCCTCGGGTCCGAGCGCGCTACTTCAGGCCCAGGACGCCGGGGACCTCGGCGAGCTCCTCGGACAGCTGGGCCAGCGCGGCCTTCAGCTGCGTGGAGTCGGCATCGGTCAGGGCCTCGAACGACCGGAACGAGCCGTCGGCGTTGCGGTACGTCGCGAGCCCCGACTCGACGTCGGCGAACGACGCGTCGATCTTCGTGAGGAGGTCGGGGTCGGCCGTCTCGAGCGCCGGTGTCAGCAGCTCGATGACCTTCCTCGAGCCGGCGATGTTCGCGTCGAAGTCCCACAGGTCGGTGTGCGAGTACCGGTCCTCCTCACCGGTGATCTTGCCCTCCGAGACCTCCTCGACGAGGTCCGATGCCCCCCGCGCCATCGCGAGCGGGGTGATGTCGAGGTCGGGGAGCGCCTTCTCCAGCGTCGCCAGGTCGGCATCGAGCTGGTCGGCGAACGCGGCCGCGCCCTCGGTCGTCCCCTGGTCGAAGAGGAGGTACTCGAGGCGGTGCCAGCCCGTCCACTTCGGATCGGTCTCGCTCTCGAAGTCGCTGCCGTCGATCTCCTCGACGAGGCCGGCGATCGGCTCGATGCTCTCCCACCCGACACGCGACGGGGCGAAGAGCGCCTTCGCGCCCTCGACGACGCCCGCGCGCACCGCGTCGTCGAACGCCTTGGCCTTCGCGACCGTGTCGGCGACCTGCGCCGCCACGTACGCGCGGTAGCCGTCGACCGCAGCCTGGAGCTCCGCGGTCTCGGCCTCACCGCCGAGGTCGCTCCCCGAGAGACCCGTGGCCGAGCCGGAGCCGCTCCCCGACGCCGACGACGGGCAGTCGCTGCCCGAGCCGCTGCCCGAACCCGACCCGCTGCCCGAGCCGGATGCCGACGCGCTGTCGTCGCACCCCACCGTGCGCACGCCCGAGCCGTCGTCGCCACCGCCGCACGCGGCAACCAGCGCGCCGGCCATCGCGAGGCCGACGGCCATTACCAGGATCCGTTTCATACCAAGCTCCCCTTCGGGTTCGAGATCTGATCGGGTACAGAGATCGGGATCGGCGCGACGAGCGGAGTCGTCGCGACCGTCGGACGCCGCACGGTGCGGACGCCCCATGCCGCGAGCCCCGCGACTGTGAGCAGCCACGCCACTCGCAGCAGATCGGTGCCGGCGGGGACGAGCCGCCCGTCGGGCAGCACCTCGCGCCACGCGCGCACGAGCGGGTTCGTCGTCCGCTCGAAGTCGAAGATCAGGGTCATGTGGCCGGTGAGCACGTCGGCCGTGAGCCACGCGAACGTCAGGGCACCGAGCGCGAGGCCGACCATCACGAGCACCTCACCCGCGCGGACTCGTGTCGCCCACCACGCGATCGCGAGCACGGCGCACGGCAGGACGACGACGAGCTGACGGCCGGGCCACCACCAGCCGTGCATCGTGAGCGCGACGAAGCTGGCGTTGAGCCAGCCGACGGCCAACGGCACCGCGAGCGCGCCCCAGCCGCGTGGGCGGCGCGCCACGAGCGCGGCGACCGCCGGGACGACGAGCAGGAACGCGGGCTGCCAGGCCGCGAGCCCGAAGCCGCGGTCGACGAGGAGCCCGAGCACGCGGACGCCGCGCCCGAGGTAGTCGGGGTCGGCGCCGGCGACGGTGAGCTCGCCGTCGCCGAAATGGCTCCCCGCCGCGTACGGAGTCCAGCCGCCGTACCAGACCTGGTGGAGCACCAGGAGCACCACGCCACCCAGGGCGAGCGCTCCGCCGAGGGCGAGGACGGTCCGCCGATCGCCGCGCTGCCACAGGCGCCAGAGCGCGACCGCACCGAGCGCGGCGACCACCGGCGCGTACTTGACCGAGAGCCAGGGAAGCGCCGCCAGCGCCGCGACCAGCGTGACGAGACCGCCGCGTCGGAGCGGTCCGGTCAAGGCGCCGACGGCGATCGTCACCAGGAGCGCGGCCGCGAGCTCGGGATAGACCTGCGTCGAGTAGACCGCGAACGGTGCGGCAAACCCGAAGGCGAGGACGGTGAGCACCGCGACGCGCAGCCGCACCGCGAACCGGCGCACCGCGACCCACAGGATCGCGCCCGCGAGGGCACCGGCGAGGAGCGCGAGGAGGAGCTTCGCGGCGAGCCAGCCGCCGAGCACCATCGCCGGCGCGAGGAGCGCGGGCAGCAGCGGGTCGTGGGGGCTCACGCGCGTGCCGTCCGGTCGGCGGAGCTCCTGCACGGGGAGCGCGACCTCGTGGAAGTCGCGGTACCGGCTCTCGAACCGCTCGTCGCTGATGTCGAGGCTGGCGTCCTCGCCGAGGCTGAGCGCGGTCAGCAGGTACTGCGGCTCGTCGGCCGTCACGCGCGCGCCGTAGGTCGCGCGAGACCACGCACCCGGTGCACACCACGCGGTGACGGCCAGGCCGACCAGCAGCATGGCGATCGCGAGCGCGCGCGTCGGCGGGACGGTCGGCCTCACGACGCGAGCCGATCCATGCGCCGGATCGTCACGAGCCAGACCAGGAACGCCGACAGCGCGACGAGCGCGAGCGATGCCGCCCCCGCCTGGCCCAGCAGCCCGCTCTGGGCCGCGCTCCACACCTTGGTCGCGAGCGTCTCGAAGCCGATCGGCGCGAGCAGCAGCGTCGCGGGGAGCTCCTTCATCACCGAGAGGAGCACGAGCCCGGCACCGGCCGCGACGCCCGGGGCGAGGAGCGGGAGATCGATCGTGCGGAAGCGTCGGAACCAGCCCGCACCCAGTGAGCGCGCGGCATCGTCGGCCTCGCGCGGCAGACCCGTGACCGCGACCTGCGACGTCCGGAGCGACTGCGCGCCGAAGTGCACGACGTACGCGAAGATCAGGAGTGCGTAGCTCTGGTACAGGCCACGCACGGCCGGGGTGCCGAGCACCCACACCACCAGGGCCAGCGCGATGACCAGTCCCGGCAACGCGAACCCGCTCACGACCACCGTGTTGACCGCGCCGGACACCACGCCGCGAGTTCGCACCGTCAGGTACGCGACCGGGAGCAGGACCGCGACGGCGACGAGCGCAGCCACGATGGAGATGCCGGCCGTGTTCAGAGCGGGGGTGAGCAGGTCGCCGACGTCGCCGTCGGGCCCGGCGAAGCGCCCGCTGCTGAGGCCTTGCACCGCCCAGTCGACCAGCACCCCGACCGGGGCGACGAGCGCGACCGCGAGCACGCCCCCCGAGAAGAGGAGCGCAGGGACCTTCCACGCGCCCAGGGGGACGAGCAGCGCGGCCTTGCCGCCGCCATGGGCCTCGACCGGCGCGCGCCGGCGCGCCAGGCGGCGCTCCGACGCGACGACGATGATCGCCACCACCGCGAGGAGCAGGCCGAGCGTGATCGACGTCGTACGGTCGATCAGGCGCGTGCTGTCGATCCGAACGGTGAGCGTGTCGTAGCGCATGAGCGAGACCGCGCCGAACTCACTGACGCAATACAGGAACGTCAGGAGCGTGCCTGCGGCGATGGCCCCGCTCGCCTGCGGGAGCACGATGCTCCGGAACACCGCGCCCGGGCGACGGCCGAGCGCACGCGCACCCTCCTCGAGCTCGGGCGGGAGGGACGAGAGCCGCGCGACGACCGGGAGGTACACGTACGGGTAGCTCAAGAGCGTGATCGCGGCGAAGGCGCCCCAGAAGCCCTCGATGCGGATCC
>JBBDWT010000026.1:0-8063 GCA_040902705.1 Acidimicrobiia bacterium
CTCAACCCGGTCACCTACGACCTCGTGACCGACGAGATGGCCGACTACTCCGGGCGCCTCGCCGAGAACCCCAAGGTCGACTACACCAACGGCGACGGGCGCTCGTACCTGGCGCGCAGCGACAAGAGGTACGA
Organism: Acidimicrobiia bacterium; assembly: GCA_040902705.1. Classification (GTDB taxonomy): domain Bacteria; phylum Actinomycetota; class Acidimicrobiia; order IMCC26256; family PALSA-555; genus DATBSK01. Next base: position 135 of record JBBDWT010000026.1, read on the forward strand.
CCTGGTCTGGTACCCCGCACCCGACAGCTACTCCGCCTCCAACGCGGCGAGCGCGGGTGCGTTCGTGCTCTCGGAGAGCTACCTCTACACCAGCGAGACGATCAAGAGCAGTCTCGAGCACCTCACCCCCGACGGGCTCCTCGCGGCGCAGTTCGGCGAGTTCGACTACGACGAGAAGCCGAACCGCACTACCCGCTACGTCTCGACGGCGCGCAAGGCGCTCGACGAGCTCGGGAGCGACGACCCCAGCCGCCACATCCTCGTGGCGACGTCGCCGATCAGTGTCGGTGGCACGCTCTCGACCATCCTCGTCAAGCGCGCGCCGTTCACCGACGCGCAGGTGGAGCGTTTCGTGTCGTCGCTCGACGACGTCGCGGCCGCACGGCTTCGGTACGCGCCCGACCAGCAGGCCCGACTCGCCCAGGACGCGATCGGCAACGCCGCGGTTGCGGACCTTGCCGCGCTCCCGAAGGCCGACCTCGACCGCTGGTACGACGACTACCCGTACGACGTGCGGCCGATCTCCGACAACGGCCCCTTCTTCTGGCACTTCACTCCGTTCGACGACGTCGTCGCGAGGTTCACCGACCCGATCGACCGGAACGACTTCGAGGACTCGGTCGGCGAGCGCGTGCTGCTGCTCCTGCTCGGCGTTGCGCTCCTGTTCGCCGCCGTGTTCCTGTTGCTGCCGTTCGTGGCCATCCGCAGCACCTGGACCGCACTGCCGCGCAAGGCGCGCTCCGCGCTCTACTTCGCGGCGCTCGGCCTCGGCTTCATCTTCTTCGAGGTGACGTTGATCCAACGCCTGACGCTGTTCCTCGGGTATCCGACGTACTCGCTCACCGTGACGCTCATGTCGATCCTGATCTTCACCGGCGTGGGCGCGCTGCTGAGTCAGCGATGGAAGGAACAGCCGCGCCGCGTGCTGCCCTGGCTGCTGGGTGCGATCGTGCTGCTGACGGCGTTCTACGAGTTCGCGCTGCCGCCGCTGACCGATGCGCTGCTCGGCCTCCCGCTCGCGGCTCGTGTCCCGATCGCCTTCCTGGTGCTCGCGCCGCTGGGCTTATGCCTCGGCACCTTCATGCCGCTCGGGCTCGGCGCCGTCGCCGAGCTCACCGACCACACGACGGAGTACGTCGCCTGGGGCTGGGCCGTGAACGGCTTCGCCTCCGTCGTCGGCGCGGTGCTCAGCACCATCCTCGCGATGAGCTTCGGGTTCCGCACCGTGATGTTCGTCGCCCTCGCGATCTACCTGGTCGCGCTGCTCGCGCTCCGCGGGTTGCTGCGACCCGCGGCGGCCGCCGCGACCTGACGAGGTCCGCTCAGCCTACGGGCGGGTGGAGGTGGTCTCCCTGCTCTTCGTGTCCGGCGGCAGGGGCGTCAGCCGCGCCTGGACGATGGCGCCGATCGCGACCGCTTGCTCGCGGAACGTCGCCTCGGTGTCGTCGGGCCGGTCAACGCGGATCTCCGCGAGGTTCTTGCCGACGCGCATCGTCAGCACGTCGACGCCGATCAGCGTCGTGTAGTACGCCGGCGCCCCGAGCCCCGGGATGTCGATCACGCCGTCGGCGAGCTCACGCGTCACTTCCTCCTGACGCGCGAACACCTTCTTGGCCTGCTTCACCGAGGACTTCTCCTCCACGACGAGCGACACCACGATGTCGGGCACGTCAGCGCCTTCCGCGCGAAGGAACTCACACCCTCCGCCGAGCTTCCCCTTCCCGTTCCCCCACGGCTGCTCGAAGATCGTGTCGAGGTCGGCGGGCAACAGGACCCGGCACGGGTTCGGCGGCTTCGCCGACACGGGACCCGCCGCGGCGAGGACCACCGAGACCCCGAGGAGGGCGGCCATGAGCACTCGCACGCCCCCGAGCATCGCAGGCCGCGACGGTCCGCCGGGGGTCGGGTGCGACGATGGTCAGATGAGCGCGCCGAGGAACTCCTCCCAGCGGCCGTACACGCCGTAGTGCCCGGCCCCCTTCCACGTGTGCTCGGTGCAGTCGGGCAGGCGCTTGGTGAGTCGATCGCTCATGCCGGGGTCGAGGATGTCGTCGCTGTCCCCGACGAACAGCTCGACGTGCTGCCTCACGTCCTCGGGCTCGAAGCCCCAGTCGAGGAACGCCCACATGTCGTCGAGCGCACCCACACCGCCCTGCGCGAACGCGGCGTCGAACTCGGCCTCGAACATCGGCTCGAGGACCTCGTCGGTGAAGATGGCCTTGTCGGAGGGCCACTCCTTGGCGCAGTGGGCGACGAACCCGTGGATGTCCTTGCGGTAGTGCTTGGCCTCCACCTTGCCCATCGCCGCGACGAGCCACTTCACGTGGGCGAGCTTGAAGATCATCTTCAGGTCCTTGTCCTTGACCATGCCCTTCGTGCCCTCCTGGTCGAACGGAGCGATGGGCGCGGCGAGGCCGACCTTGGTGACGCGATCACCGAGCCCCAACGCGATCGCGAGCGCGTGCGGGCTGCCACCGGAGTGGCCGGCGACGACGAACTTCTCGACCTTCAGCTCGTCGGCGATCTTCTCGACGTCAGGCACCCAGTCGAGGATGCTGCGCCCCTTGTAGGTCGAGGAGCCCCCGACGCCGGGCCGATCGGCGGTGATGAGGCGAACACCGAGGCCCGCGGTCACCGAGTCGTCCGGGTGCTTGCAGAGGCGCGAGTCACCGGTGCCGTGCTGGAAGAACACGGGCACACCCTTCGGGTCACCCACCACCTCGTACTCGACATGCCGATCGTCGGAGACCTCGAGTACCGCCATCGCACACTCCCGATCTGGAACCGATGCCTGGAGGCGGCGGCGGGAATCGAACCCGCGTCCAGGGTTTTGCAGACCCTTGCCTGAGCCACTCGGCTACGCCGCCCCGCGAACGCTCTTCGGGATCCGAGCGTGCGGGACCGCGAGGCTACCGCTACCCCTCCGAACGAGCGCGCTCGGATGAGTCGCGGCGGAGGGCACCGACGTGCGCTCGCGCGACGGCATATGGTGCCGCCCGTGATCGGGGGGATCACCCGCGGGAGAGCCGTGGGAGTCATCGCGGCGATCGTGGCCGTCACAGCGAGCATCGCCGTGGTCGGGACGGCTGGCGCCGCGCCGTCGGTCGACGGGTCCGACGAGTGCGCGTGGCCGATGTGGGGTCGCGACCGGGCCCGTTCCTTCTCCACCGAGTGCCACGGCGCGTTGAGCCCGGCGAGCGCATCCGATCTGCACCGCATCTGGTTCTTCAACACGCACGACGTCGTGACCGCGACACCCGCGGTGGTCGACGGCTCGGTGTACGTGGGTGACTGGTCCGGACGCTTCTACAAGCTGCGCGCGACGGACGGACGGCTCCGGTGGGTGCGCAAGACCGAGCCGCACCGCAACGTCTACGCCGGCCAGATCGTGTCGTCGGCCGCGGTCGAGACCGTGCGCGGGGTTCCAACCGTCTACTTCGGCGGCGGCAAGACGCTCTACGCGCTACGTGCGTCCGACGGCAGCATCCGCTGGAAGCACGAGCTGCGACCGGACAGCGGGACCAACGACCCGACCGAGATCGAGAGCTCGCCGCTCGTGGTCGACGGGATGGTGGTCGCCGGCTGGGACGTCCACAACAGCTCGAAGGGCGAGCCCGCCGGCGTGTTCGCCCTCGACGCCGCGACGGGCGAGCCGCGGTGGCGCACGGTGCTCGCGCCGACCGATGGTGAAGGAGCAACCGGGCCGGGGTGCGCCGACGTGTGGTCGTCACCGACCGTCGACGAGGAGCGCCGGCTCGTGTTCGTCGGCACGGGCAACTGCGTCACGAGTCCCGACGGCTACGGGCGCTTCACCGAGGCCGTCGTCGCGCTCGACCTCGACGACGGATCCGTCAAGTGGTCATACCAACCGCATCAGCCCAACCGCGACGACCTCGACTTCGCGGGCGCGCCGAACCTCTTCGAGTCGAGTGGCCGAGCGCTCGTCGGGCTCGGGGGCAAGGACGGCACGTACTACGCGCTCGACCGCGAGACCGGTGAGCTCGTGTGGGCGACTCCCGTCGTCGAGCCCGGCCTGGCCAACCCGGGCAGCAACTTCTCGACCGGCGGCTTCATCGGCCCGACGGCAGTCGCCGACGCCACCATCACGGGCGGGACCGCGATCGGCGACGCGCCCTTCCTGCACGCGCTCGACACCGCGACGGGCGCGATCCGATGGCAGCAGGAGATCGCCGCCGCGACGTACGGCGCGCCCGCGGTTGCGGGTGGAGTCGTCGTGATCGGAGGCACCGACTTCACCCTCCGCGCACTCGATCTCGCGACCGGCCAGGTGCTGTGGTCCGACGAGGTCCAGGGGGCGGTCTCCGGCGGACCCGCGATCGTCGGCGACGACGTGTTCGCCGTCGCCGGCATCCGCGAGCCCGGCCTGCAGAACCGCTCGGAGACGAGCGGCGTGTATCGCTACTCGCCGCGCGGCAAGCCGGTCACGAGCACGACGACCAAGCCGCCGAGGAGTGGCGGTGACCGGACCGGCCCGACCGTCCCGCCGACGCCCCAGCCGTGCGTCGGCTCGCCGTGCGATGTGGCGTTCAACCTCGTGCAGCCACCCGTTGGCCTCGCGCCGCGCATGCAGCTACGCGTCACCCTCGCTCCGTGGCGCGTCGACGTCAAGACCGAGGGCCTCGGCGACCCGGCCGCGTGGGTGCGCGCCGGCAGCCCGTCGGCGCAGACGGGCGCGACGCGCTTCGGCGTCTTCATGTCGGAGCGCGACGACAACCCCCAGGGCGGGTTGCTGTGCGTGCTCGACCCGGAGGGCACGTGCTCGACGTCGAAGATCCCGACGCCCGGCGCCACGTACAACCGCTTGACGATCCTCGCGATCACCGACTCCGACGAGCTGCCGTCGCCGGCCGAGGGCGTCAACCGGCTCGTCGTCACCAAGTCGTTCGATCCACCACTCGCGCCGGTCAGCCGGCGGACCAAGGAGAGCTCCTGATGATGCGCATCCTCGTCCGGGTCGTGGTCCCCGGTGCCGTCGCGCTCGCGCTGTTCGTGACGCCCGCGGTCGCCGGTGCGCGCGACGACACCGACACGAAGACCAAGAGCAACGTGATCGTGCTCAACGGCCAGGGCAACGACCTCGACGCGTACACGGCGAACGCGCCCTTCAAGCACCAGACCGTCTACACGAACCGCAACGACGATCCCGATGGCTTCGACATCAACGCGCAGATCTGCTTCTTCCCCGACGGGCACCGCTTCATCGCGGGTGAGGACACCGGACAGCCCGACCCGATCCAGGGCTGGGGGATCTTCGACCTGCGGGGCACGTCGGTCGGGAAGCTCGAGGCCAAGCAGATCGGCAAGCTCCAGCCCACGTACCAGGGTGCGACCGACAACGCAGAGAACTACGGCTGCGGCGTGCTCTCCGACGGGCGCGTCGTCACGACCGACATCGGCAACCAGTCGGCCGGTGAAGGCGACGGGCAGCTCATCGTCTGGTTCCCACCGCTGACCAAGGGCTTCAAGACCCTGAAGAACGGCACCGAGGGCACGGTCTCGTACTGCAAGCTCGACATCGCGATCGCGACGTCCGGCGGCATCGCGGTCGACGACGACGACAACCTCTACGTGGCGTCGGCGCGTCCGCCGACAGCCGGCGTGTGGAAGTACTCCGGCCCGTTCCCGACGTCGGCCGACGCGTCCGGCGGGTGCGGTTCCGAGGACGGGACCGGAGCGCCGCTCGCCGACTCCGTGCAGAAGGCGCAGTTCATCGCGGCCGGAGACAACTCGCTCGTGAGCCCGAACGCGATCGTCGCGTCGGGCAACGACACCTGGTACGTGTCGAGCGTGTTCACGGGCGTGATCAACGAGTACGCGCTCGACGGCAGCTTCGTGCGCACGATCCTCCAGCCCCCCGCCGGCGAAGGTCCCGGCCCGGAGCCGATCAGCACGGGCTCGCCGCTCGGCCTCGGGGTCGCACCCGACGGCACCCTCTTCTTCGCCGACATCGGCCTCGTGATCTCCGAGGACGGCGTCGGCCCGGGCGACGGCACCGGTTCGGTGCGCAGGATCGCCTTCGTCGACGGCGAGCCCCAGGCACCGGTGACGATGGCTGACGGCCTGGCGTTCCCCGACGGCATCGGGATCTACGTCCCGAAGAAGAGGTAGCCGACCGCCTGCCGGACGAGCCTTCGCCCGCCCCGCGTAGCATCGGGGTCGATGAGCCCAGCCGTGCAGATCCTGGCCGTCGGGGCCGCCGCTCCCTCGTGGCGCCTCGAGGCGTCAGACGTGGGCGCCGCCTGGGGCCGTGGCGGGCGAGGCCAAGCCGCCGTCTGCGCCCCCGACGAAGACACCCTCACGCTGGCCGCCGAGGCCGCAGGGCGGGCACTCGCCGCATCGGGACTCCAGACCGACATCGTCGACGGCCTCTGGTGGGGAACGACCCGGCCACCCTTCGCCGAGGGTCCGAGCCACGCGGTGCTCGCACGCGCGATCGGGCTCTCCCACCGCTCGGGCGGCATGCTCTGCGCCGGCTCGCCGCACGCGGGCATGGAAGCGCTGCTCGGGGCCGCGGACGCGATCGGCGCGGGCACGGCGCGCGTCGCGGTCGTCGTCGCGTCCGACTCGCTCGTCCCCGGTACCGGCACGGGGTTCGAAGCGCGCACGGGTGCCGGCGCGGCGGCGATCGTGCTCGTCTCCCACGGCGGCGCGGCCTCGCTCGGAAACCGCGTGACGCGCACGCACCCCTTCCTCGACCGCTATCGCGGCGACAGTGAGGGCGCGACGCGCGACCTCTACGACCCACGTCTGTTCCGCGAGGAGATCTTCCTGCCCACGCTGCGCGAGCTGGGTGAGCAGCTCGGCTCCGACGAGGTGCAGGCCTGGTCGCTCCCCGATCCCGACGGACGGCTCGGCGCGACGGTCGCGAAGCAGCTCGGGGTCGCCGAGCTGGTCTCGGCACCTGTCTACGCCGAGCTCGGCGACACCGGCGCCGCAGCCGGGCTGCTCGGCGGGATCGGCGCGCTGGACGAGGCTCGGACCGTGGCGTTCGTCGGCTTCGGCGGTGGACGCGCGACCGGCGTCGAGGTCACCGCCAAGGAAGCGGTGCCGGGTGCGGCGGCGGTCGCAGACGTCATCACCGGGGGACGCCGGGTCCCCTACGCCGAGGTGCTCCGCTCGCGCGGCCAGCTCGTCGCGGCCGGTGAGACGGTCCAGATGGGCGTGCCGCCGGAGAGCGCGCAGTTCGTGCGCGGCGCCGACGAGATGCTGGGCCTGCTCGGCGCGCGGTGCGTCGACTGCGGCACGATCAACACACCCCCGTCGATCCACCCGCACTGCATCTCGTGCGGCAGCGCGAAGTTCGTGCTCGAGCCCCTGGCCCGCCGCGGCACCATCCACACCTTCGTGGTCAACCAGACCATGCCCGCACCGTTCGTCGCGCCGCTGCCGCTCGTCGTCGTCGACCTCGAGGACGGCGCACGGGTGATGCTGCAGGGGATCGGCGATGGCACCGACCTCGAGATCGGGGGCGAGGTCGAGCTCGTGCTGCGGCGCTATGCACACGAACGCGGCGTGCCGGTCTACGGGTACAAGGTGCGCGCAGTGAGCGGCACACAGGAGGTGGCGACGTGAGCTGGAACCAGGTCGCCGTCGTCGGCGGCGGGCTCATCAAGTTCGGCGAGCTGTTCGAGCAGAGCTACGAGCAGATGGCGGCGGGCGCGTTCGCCGCCGCGGTCGACAGCGTCGACGAGGGCTTCGACCCGAGCCAGGTCGAGGCCGCGTTCGTCGCCACGCAGCGCGGCACCCTGTGGGGTCAGGAAGGCATCGGCGGCAACACGATCCCCACCGCGATCGGACTCGCGGGGATCGCGTGCACTCGCATCGAGAACGCGTGCCCGTCGGGCTCCGATGCGTTCCGCGTCGGCGCCATGGCCGTCGCCAGCGGCGTGCACGACGTCGTCCTCGTCA
>JBBDWT010000027.1:0-8049 GCA_040902705.1 Acidimicrobiia bacterium
TCGCCTCGGTCTTGAAGTAGTCGCCGAAGCTGAAGTTGCCGAGCATCTCGAAGAAGGTGAAATGCCGGTTCGTCCGGCCGACGTCGTCGAGGTCGTTGTGCTTGCCGCCGGCGCGCACGCACTTCTGGCACGAGGCCGCCCGGCGGTACGGCGGCGACTCGTCGCCGACGAAGTACGGCTTGAACGGGACCATGCCCGAGTTCGTGAAGAGCAGCGTCCGATCGTGCGGGATCAGGCTCGACGAGGGCACGACGGTGTGCCCGCGGTCGGCGAAGAACTGCAGGAATGCCGCGCGCAGCTCGTCGGCGGTACGGGGCGGTGCCACCGGGAAAGGCTACCGCCTGCCCCCTGCGGCGCCCGCTCCGTCGCGCCGCGGCGCCGCGAGCACCGCTCGCAGGCGCGCCTCCCGACGCCGCATCTCCACCCGCCCGTCGGCGACGACCCCGTCGACCGCTCGCCGGACCCGGGTCACGACCGCCGCGGTCGTCGCCTCGACCGCGGACGCGCTCGTCGACCGGGCCAGGCGCCGCGTCGCGGCGACGCCCAGGCCGATCCCGGCTGCGAAGCACACGAGGCGACCGGTCATGCCGACCGCCGATGCTGTCGGACCGACCGGGCCCATGGCGGCGCGGTCGCGCGCGCGAGGGCACGCCGAGCGCCGGCGCCGAAGGCGACCGCGCGGACGACGCGTCCGGTGATGGGCTCGAGCGGCAGGCGCGGTGGGGGCTCCGTGACCCCGGCGGCGATCGCCGCGTCGCGTGCCTTCGTCGCGGCGTTTCGGGCGTCGGCGCGCGCCTCGGCGATCGCCGGTTCCAGGTCGGTGTCGAGGCGCTGCGAGAGCCGTCGCATGCCGGCCTCGAGCGTCGCGAGCCGGGTTCGGGTGCGCACCAGCGCGAACGCGAGGATCGCCGCCGCGCCGAGTGCCCCGGCCGCGAGCCAGGTCGGCGTCATCGGGACCCCCTCATCCGGTCGCCATCCGTTCCGTCGTTCGTCGTTCCGTCGTTCCGTCGAGATCCGTGCGGGCCGCGATCGTCATCCGGGTGCCGGCGCTTCGCGATCGTCGCCGCGCCCGGTGGGCTCGTAGTACCGGCGGCCCGCGACCTCTGCGGGGCGGTGCTCCTGCTCCACCCAGCCTCCCGGTTCGTCGTGCGGGTACCGATAGCCCTCGCCGTGTCCCAGGCGCGCGGCGCCAGGGTAATGAGCGTCCCGCAGATGTTGGGGGACCCTCCCGGCCGGCTGCTCGCGCACGTCGTCGAACGCGCGTCCGAGCGCCTTCGTCACGGAGTTCGACTTCGGTGCCCGGGCCAGGAACAGCACCGCGTGCGCGAGGTTGAGCTGGGCCTCGGGCAGCCCGACGAACTCGACGGCGCGCGCGGCCGCGTCGGCGACGACGATCCCCATCGAGTCCGCGAGCCCGACGTCCTCCGACGCGAGGATCACGAGACGCCGGGCGATCAGGCGCGGATCCTCCCCCGCTTCCACCATGCGCGCCAGCCAGTACAGACCCGCGTCTGCATCAGAGCCGCGGATGCTCTTGATGAACGCGGAGAGCACGTCGTAGTGCTCGTCGTCGCCGTAGCGCAGCGCCCGCAGCGCGAGCGCAGCTTCCGCGTCACCGAGGGTCACGTTCGGTCGGCCGGACTCCGCCGCGAGCGCGGTGGCCACCTCGAGTGACGTCAGCGCGTGACGAGCGTCGCCCTCGGACCGGTCGACCAGGTGGTCGAGCGCCTCTGGATCGAGCGTGACGCCCTCGTCGGCCAACCCGCGCGGGTCGGTCATCGCGCGTTCGAGCAGCATCCGCAGCGCGTCGGGGGCGAGCTGCTCGAGCCGGAACAACGTCGAGCGGGAGAGCAGCGGTCCGGTGAGCGAGAAGAAGGGGTTCTCCGTCGTCGCGCCGATGAGCACGAAGAGCCCCTCTTCGACGTGCGGGAGGAGCGCGTCCTGCTGGGTTCGGCTGAAGCGGTGGACCTCGTCGAGGAACAGGATCGTCCCGCGACCGTGCTCGCCGAGCCGGGCGCGAGCGCGCTCGGCGATCTCCCGGACATCCTTCACGCCTGCGCTCACCGCGGACAGCGGCTCGAATGCCTTCTCGGTCGCGCCCGCGATCAGCCGGGCGATCGTCGTCTTGCCCGTGCCGGGTGGCCCCCACAGGACCAGCGACGACAGCCGGTCGGCCTCGATGAGCGTGCGCAGCGGCCGCCCCGGGCCGAGGAGGTCCTCCTGGCCGACCACGTCGTCGAGCGTCTGCGGTCGCAGCCGCGCCGCGAGGGGCGCGCGCTGGCGCAACCGGTCCTCGACCGCGCTGCTGAACAGATCTGCCATCCCGCTCCTGGTGCTCCGCACCCGGCCGCTCGGGCCCCGGCGTCCTGAGCCGCAGGGTACCTGCGGCCCCGGCGGACGCCTGCGGCACTCCGAGCCGGGAACCGGGTCAGGGCTTCGGCGTGGCGGCCTTGGGCTTGGTCACCGACAGGCCCAGCTCGCGCAGCTGGGTGGGCTCGATCGGTGTCGGCGCCCCGGTGAGCGGGTCGGCACCCGACTGAGTCTTCGGGAACGCGATCACCTCCCGGATGTTCTCCTCCCCGGCGAGGATCGCCACGAGCCGGTCGATGCCCAAACCGAAGCCGGCGTGCGGTGGTGCGCCGTAGCGGAACGCCTCGAGCAGGAAGCCGAAGCGCTGGCGCGCGACCTCGGGCTCGATGCCGAGCAACGAGAAGACCTGCTGCTGGAGCTCCGGGGAGTGGATGCGCACGCTCCCCGAGCCGAGCTCCCAGCCGTTCAGCACGAGGTCGTAGGCCAGCGAGCGCACACCGAGCAGCTCCTCGCCCGTTCCGTGGAGCAGGAGCTCGTGGTCGTCGGGGTGCGGCATGGTGAACGGATGGTGCGCGGGGATGGGGCGGCCGTCGTCGCTGATCGCCTCGAACAGCGGGAAGTCGACGACCCACGCGAGGTTCAGGCCCCCGGCGTCGACGGGTGGCCGGCCGAGGTCGAGGCGGAGGATGCCGAGCACGTGGTCGACGAGGCGCCGGGGACCGGCCGCCACCAGCAGGAGGTCGCCCGGCTGCGCGCCGGTCGCGTCGACGAGGCCGAGCTGCTCGGCCTCGGACATGAACTTCACCGTCGGCGCGTCGAGGGCGCGGCCCTCCCCCACCCGGATCCAGACCAGCCCGGCCGCGCCGAGCTGCTTCGCCCGGTCGATGAAGCCGTCGAGCCTCGAGCGCGACGCGTCGCCGTCGCCGGGCACGCAGATCGCCTTGACGCAGTCGCCCTGGAACGCGCGGAACTCCGTGGCGGCGAACACCTCGCTGACGTCGACGAGCTCGAGACCGAACCGGAGGTCGGGCTTGTCGCTCCCGTAGTGCGCCATCGCGCGATGCCATGTGAGCTGCCGGGGCTCCTCGATGGGCACGCCCGTGACGGCTTCGATCACGGCGCGCACCACCCCACCGATCACGCCCATCACGTCGTCGCTGTCGGCGAAGCTCATCTCGGCATCGAGCTGGGTGAACTCGAACTGCCGATCGGCCCGAGCATCCTCGTCGCGCAGGCAGCGGGCGATCTGGTAGTAGCGCTCGATCCCCGCCACCATGAGCAGCTGCTTGAAGAGCTGCGGGCTCTGCGGGAGCGCGTAGAAGCTGCCCGGCGCGTGGCGTGACGGCACGACGAAGTCGCGCGCACCCTCGGGGGTCGAGGCGATGAGCATCGGCGTCTCGACCTCGACGAAGCCGCGACCGTCGAACTCGGTGCGGATGACCCGGTTGACCGCCGCCCTCAGCCGGAGGTTGCCCTGGAGGCGCTGGCTGCGGAGATCGAGGTAGCGGTGCCGCAGGCGCAGCACCTCGTCGGCTTCGCTGCGCTCGTCGATCGGGATGGGGAGCGCGTCGGCGGTGTTGAGGATCTCGACCGACGTGGCCGCCACCTCGATCGCCCCGGTGCGGAGATCGGCGTTGACCGTTCCCTCCGGCCGGTCGCGCACCTCCCCCTCGACCCGGAGCACGTACTCCGCGCGGATCGAGTGCGGGTCGGCGCCCGTCGTGCACTCCGGATCGACGACGATCTGCACGAGCCCCGCGATGTCGCGTAGGTCGAGGAAGACCACGCCGCCGTGGTCGCGCCGGTTCGCGACCCAGCCGCAGAGCGTGACCTTCTCACCCCGGTCGTCGAGGCCGAGCGCGCCGGCCTCATGGGTGCGCATCATCGCTCCGACTCCCGTCGCTCGCGGAGCCAACCCGCGATCTGCTCTCGGTGGACCTCGATCTGCTCGCTCGTCGCGAGGTTCTTGACTGCGACCATGTCGCGCTCGGCCTCCTTGCGGCCGAGGATGACCGCGTACTCGGCATCAGCGCGATTGGCCAGTTTCATCTGCGTCTTGATCGAGTGGTCACCGTAGGCCCGGTCGGCGCGCAGGCCCGACTCGCGCAGCTCGGACAGCAACACCGTCGCGCTGCTGGCGCCGAGTCCGTCGACGACGAACGCGTCGAGCCGAGCCCGCGTGCCCGCAAAGGACTCACCGACTCGATCGACCTCGGCGTCGAGCGCGAGCATCATGCGCTCCAGCCCGATCCCGAAGCCGATGCCCGCCGTCGGGGGCCCACCCATCTGCTCCGCGAGCTGGTCGTACCGGCCACCGCCACCGATGGCGTTCTGGGCGGCGTCGAGCGCGTCGGACGCGAACTCGAACGTGGTCGACGTGTAGTAGTCGAAGCCCCGGACGAGGCGCGGCGCGAGCTCGAACGCGATGCCGAGCGCCTCGAGCCCCTCCTGCACCGCCTCGAAGTGCTCTCGTGCCGCGTCGCTCAGGTACTCGGTGAGCTGCGGCGCGCGCTCGATGACGTCCTGCCACTCCTCGTTCTTGGAGTCGAGGAGCCGGAGCGGGTGCTGTTCGGCACGCTCGCGGAAGGTGTCGCCGAACGGCGCCGCGTGCCCGAGGAGGTACCGGCGCAACACGTCGACGTAACGCTGTCGATCGTCCGGACCGCCCATGGAGTTGAGGAGCAGGCGCACGCGCCGGATTCCCAGGTCCCGGTAGTAGCCATGCGCGAGCGAGATGATCTCGACGTCGACCGCGGGATCGTCGACCCCGAGCACCTCCGCTCCGAGCTGCCAGTGCTGGCGGTACCGGCCCTTCTGCGGGCGCTCGTAGCGGAAGTTGGGTGCGACGTACCAGACCTTCCAGGGCGGAGTCGGGCGGTGCTCGACGTAGGCCCGCACGACGGGCGCCGTGCCCTCGGGTCGGAGCGCCAGCCGACGGTCGCTCCGATCGGTCAGCTCGTACATCTCCTTGCGCACGACGTCGGTCGAGTCACCGATGCGCTGGAACACCTCGACGTGCTCGAGGACGGGGGTGACCACGAGTCCGTAGGCGAACCGCTCGGCCCGCTCGGCGAACGCCGAGACCGCGTGGATCCAGCGGTCCGATTCCGGGGGAAGGACGTCGTGGGTGCCGACGGGCGCGCGGTAGCGGGATCGATCGTCCTCGGGCACGGGGCCAGCGTAGAAGAACGGGTCCGCCGTGCCTCAAGAACGCGCCGCGGCTCCGGGGAGGACCCGGTAGGCGTCGTAGACCGAGTCGACCCGTTGCACCGCCTTGAGCAGCGAGTCGAGGTGGCTCGGATCGGCGAGCTCGAACTCGAAGCGGAACCGGGCCACCCGGTCGCTCGACGTCTGCGACGCGCTCGTGAGGATGTTGACGTGGTGCTCGGCGAGCACCTCGGCGACGTCGCGCAGGAGGCGCGACCGGTCGAGCGCCTCGATCTCGACCGAGACGACGAACGTCGCGGTCTGGTCGTGGTCCCACTCGACCTCGATGACGCGCTGCGCTTCGTGCGCGAGAGACTCGGCGTTCGCGCAGTCGGTCCGATGGACCGACACGCCGCGCCCGCGCGTCACGAAGCCCATGATCTCGTCTCCGGGCACGGGCGTGCAGCACCGCGACAACCGCACCATCACGTCGTCGAGACCCTCGACGTGCACGCCCGTCGGCCGCCGGCCGGCGCTGCGGTGGGCGCGGGGCGGTCGCTGCGTCGTGACCGGGAGCTGCTCCTCGCCCCCGCGCAGCTCCCGATGCACACGCTGGGCGACCGCACGCGCCGACACGTGCCCCTCGCCGATCGCCGCGTGCAGGGCGTCGAGGTCGGCATAGTGCATGCGCTCGGCGACGCCCACGAGCACCTGCGACTGGGCGATGCGCTGGACCGGAAGGCCCTCCTTGCGGAGCGACTTGATGAGCTCGTCACGGCCGGTGTCCATCGCATCGACCCGGCGCTCACGCGAGAACCACTGCCGGATCTTCGAGGTCGCCCGAGGTGTGGCGACGAACTGGAGCCAGTCGCGGCTCGGGCCGGCTCCGTCCACCTTGCTCGTGAAGATCTCGGCGGTGTCGCCCGACTCCAGCGCGCTGTCGAGCGGCACGAGCCGACCGTTGACGCGTGCGCCGATGCAGCGGTGGCCGACCTCGGTGTGGATCGCGTACGCGAAGTCGACCGGCGTCGCCCCGGTCGGGAGCGTGATCACCTTGCCCTTCGGGGTGAACACGAAGACCTCGCCCTGCTCGAGGTCGATCTTCAGCGTGTCGAGGAACTCGCTCGGGTCGTCGGTGTCCTGCTGCCAGTCGACCATGCGCTGGAGCCACGCGAGATCCTCGGCGCGCGAGCGCTCCTTGTAGCCCCAGTGCGCGGCGATGCCGTACTCCGCTCGGCGATGCATCTCGGTCGTGCGGATCTGGAGCTCGACCGGCTTGCCCTGCGGACCGACCACCGTCGTGTGCAACGACTGGTACAGATTGAACTTGGGCATCGCGATGTAGTCCTTGAAGCGCCCCTGCACCGGCGACCACAGCGAGTGGATCGAGCCGAGCGCGCCGTAGCAGTCCTTCACCGAGTCGACGACGACACGGACGCCGACGAGGTCCTGCACGTCGTCGAACTCCTTGCCCTTGACGATCATCTTCTCGTAGATCGACCAGTAGTGCTTGGGTCGACCCGACACCTGCGCCTCGATGTGGACGTCGGCGAGGCGGTCCTTCACCTGCGAGAGCACGAGCTCGAGGAACTCCTCGCGCTCGGGCGCGCGGCTCGCGACCATGCCCTCGATCTCGGAGTACCGCTTCGGGTGGAGCACCTCGAACGCGAGGTCCTCGAGCTGCCACTTGACGTCGGCGATGCCGAGACGGTGTGCGAGCGGCGCGTAGATGTCGAGGGTCTCGCGCGCGATGCGCTGCTGCTTCGCCTCCGGGAGCGATGAGATCGTCCGCATGTTGTGCAGCCGGTCGGCGAGCTTGATCAGGAGCACCCGGATGTCGCTCGCCATCGCGACGAGCATCTTGCGGAGCGTCGCTGCTTGTTGGGCCTCACGCGAGTCGAACTGCAGCCGGTCGAGCTTCGTGACACCGTCGACGATCCGGGCGATCTCGTCCCCGAACTGCGCCTCGAGGTCCGCGATCGTGACCGTCGTGTCCTCGACGGAGTCGTGGAGCAGGGCACCGGCGATGGTGACGTCGTCGAGGCCGAGCTCGGCGATGATCATGGCGACACCGAGCGGGTGCGCGACGTACGGCTCGCCCGATCGCCGGACCTGGTCGGCGTGGGCCTCGCGGGCGACCTCGTACGCCGCTTCGATCAGGCCCGCGTCCGCGCGCCGGTGACGCTTCTGGAACTCGGCGAGCAGCGGCGCGACGGCGTCGTCGACGTGGTGACGACGCCACGGTCGGGGAAGGACCGGCCGGCGCTCGGGCCGTACTTCGAGCGAGCTCATGTCCCCCAACACTGTAGGCGGGACCGGGGCCGGGATCGGCCCGCGCGCTCCGCCGGATCACCCCGGCGCTCGGGTCGGAGGGCTCGTCAGCGGCGCTTGCGGCGGCGCTGCTGGCGTGGGCGCGGTGCGACCGGACCCGGCGCACCCGACGGACCCGACGGCGCGGGTGGACCCCCGCCGGCGGGTGGAGCCGCGGCGGCCGGCGGACCCCCGGTGGCGGGCGGACCCGCGGCAGGAGGAGCCGCGGCCGGTTCCCCGGGTGCCGACGCCACCGTCGGTTCCGGCCCTGCCACCCCCGCC
>JBBDWT010000028.1:0-1240 GCA_040902705.1 Acidimicrobiia bacterium
CCGCACACCGACGCCATCGACGTCGAGCCGTTCGACGACAGCACGTCGGAGACGACGCGGATCGTGTAGGGCCACTCCTCGGAGCTCGGGAGCACCGGCACGATCGCCCGCTCGGCGAGGACCCCGTGGCCGATCTCGCGGCGCTTCGGCGAGCCGACCCGACCGGTCTCACCGGTCGAGAACGGCGGGAAGTTGTAGTGGTGCATGTAGCGCTTGCGGTCCTCGGTGCCGATGGAGTCGACCATCTGCTCCATGCGCGGCATGCCGAGCGTCGTGATGCTCAGCACCTGGGTCTCGCCCCGCTGGAACAGGCCCGTGCCGTGCGCCGTGGGGATCACGCCGATCTCGGCCTCGAGCGGGCGGAGGTCGGCCACGCCACGTCCGTCGATTCGGACGCCCTCCTTCACGATGCGGTCGCGCACGATCTCCTTCTGCAAGGAGCGGTACGCCTTCCTGAGCTCGCCGCCACGACCGGCGAACGGTCCCGGGGTGTCGTCACTGCCGACGAGCGTCGCGATCGCGGCGTCGCGGATCTCGTCGAGCAGCGTGTTCCGCTGGTTCTTGTCGGCGATGGCGAGCGCGTCCTTGGTGGCCGCGCGCGTCTCGCCGGCGATCGCATCGAACGCGTCCACCTCGTAGTCGACGCTCGGCGCGTACGAGATCGTCTCGATCGGGCCATCGGCCTCTTGCACCTTGCGCACCAGCTCCAGCTGGAGCTCGATCGAGGCGAGGATCCACTGCTTCGACCACTCGAGGCCGTCCGCGATGGTCTCCTCGGTCACCTTCGGGGTGCCCTCGGCATACTTCTCGAACGAGCCGGCGGTGCCGCCCGCCTCGACCATCATCACCGCGACGTCGCCGTCGTGGAGCTTGCGGCCGGCAACGACCATCTCGAAGACGGACTCGGCACCCTCTTGGTAAGTGGGGTGCGCGACCCACGCATCGTCGATGCGCGCGATGCGCACAGCCCCGATCGGGCCGTTGAACGGGATGCCGGACACCATGAGGGCCGCCGACGCGCCGTTGATCGACACGACGTCGTGCGGGTTCTCCTGGTCGGCGCCCATGATGGTCGCGATGACCTGGACCTCGTTGCGGAAGTCGGCCGGGAACGACGGCCGCAGGGGCCGGTCGGTAAGCCGGCAGGTCAGGATCGCCTGCTCGCCCGGGCGACCCTCGCGGCGGAAGAACGAGCCGGGGATCTTCCCCGCCGCGTACATCCGCTCCTCGACGTCGACCG
>JBBDWT010000029.1:0-1195 GCA_040902705.1 Acidimicrobiia bacterium
GTAGACGCGCTCCCACTCGCCCTTGTGGATGAAGCGCCAGTAGCGGTCGCTCTCGTTGCGCATCCGCTCGCGCAGCGCCGGGTCGCGCAGCTTCGCAGCCGCTGCCTCCGGCCCGTCCTCGGCCACCCACGGCGGCAAGATCCCGGCCATCTGGCCGAGCCCTTCGCGGAACGGGGTCGTGTCGGCGAGGACGTCGAGCCCCGTCTCGCGGCTCGCCGCCATCTTCTCGACCGCGCGCTCCCAGCCCCGCTCGGGCGCGTTCGTGTTGTGGCGGACGTTCAGGTGCGAGATCTCCGCGCGCGTGCCGCCCGCCCTCGCGACCGCGAGGAACTCGTCGATCGCCTCGAACAGGGTCGAGTCGCGGTTGCGGATGTGGCTCGTGTAGATGCCGTCGTACTCGCCGGCGACGGCGTTCAGGCGCATCAGCTCGTCCGTCGTCGACTCCCGGCCGGGGTTGAACTCGAGCCCTGTCGACATCCCGAGCGCTCCGGACTGCATCGCCTCGTGGACGAAGCCCTCCATCGTCTCCATCTGCTCGGCGGTGGGCGTCGAGCCGGACACGCCTGCGGCAAGGCGAATCGCGTTGTGGCCGACGAACCAGGCGAAGTTGGGCGTGTGGCCGACGTCGGAGAGGAACTGCAGGTGCTCGCCGAAGGTCGCCCACGGGATCGTCGGCTTGTCGAACCCGAACGAGTGCAGCCGGCTGCGGATCGTCGGCTCGGACGCGGCCGTAACCGGCGCGTAGCTCCAGCCGCAGTTGCCGACGACCTCGGTCGTGACGCCCTGCCGGATCGTGCTCTCCGCGGTCGGGTTGGCGAGGATCGAGAAGTCGCTGTGACTGTGCGGGTCGACGAAGCCGGGACAGACGATCTTGCCGGTCGCGTCGATCACGCGGTCTGCGGTCGCACCCGCTCCGAGCCGGCCGACGTCGGCGATCTTGCCGTCCTGGATCGCCACGTCGCCCAGATACGGCGGGCTACCGGCGCCGTCGGCGACCCAACCCCCCTTGATCAGGACGTCGAGCACTACTTCTTCACCGGCGTGTCCCCGACGCTCGGCCCCAGGCGCGGGTCGAGGATGTCGCGGAGGCCGTCGCCGAGGAAGTTGAACCCGAGCACGACGATCATGATCGCAAGGCCCGGGAAGATCGAGAGCCACGGCGAGATGTCGACGTAGGCGCGCGCGCTGTTCAGCA
>JBBDWT010000030.1:0-1182 GCA_040902705.1 Acidimicrobiia bacterium
CCGTCGTCGCCGAGCACGTCCAGCGCGCCCTTCCCGGCGCGGGTCATCACGCGCATGCTGACGGCGACGTAGGGGGAGTCGGTGAGCTCGACGCCGATGTAGGAGAGCGGCGAGCCGAGCGGGCCCATCGAGAACGGGATCACGTACATCGTGCGGCCGTGCATCGAGCCCCGGAAGAGGCCCTCGAGCTTGGCCCGCATCTCGCCCGGGTCCATCCAGTTGTTGGTGGGGCCCGCGTCGTCCTCGCGCTCGGAGCAGATGAAGGTGCGGTCCTCGACCCGGGCGACGTCGCCCGGGTCGCTCGTGGCCCAGTACGACCCCGGTCGGCGCTCCGGATCGAGGGCGGTGAAGGTGCCGGTCTCGACGAGCTGCTTGCAGAGGAGCTCGTGCTCCTCGTCGGACCCGTCGAGCCAGTGGATGGCGTCGGGCTCGGTCAGCGAGGCCATCTCCTGCACCCAGGCGATCAGCCGGCGATGGTTCGTGGGCGCCTCGGTGACGAGCGACACGTCGTGGAGTGTACTGAGGGCTCCCGAAGTCGGCCGAACCGGGTCGTGGCGCGGCGCCATCTAGATTCTTGCCGTGAGCTGGATCTCGTGGATCGTCGTGGGCTTCCTCGCCGGAGTGCTCGCGAAGCTGGTGACCGGCCAGGACCGGCCCGGCTGCCTGGGGACGATCGTGGTGGGGATCGCCGGCGGCCTGCTCGGCGGCGTGCTCTTCTCCGCGGCGGGCGGGGAGGGGATCAACGACTTCAGCATCTACTCGATCCTCGTCGCCTTCGTCGGCGCGACGATCCTGCTGTTCGCCTGGAGCGTGCTCGCCAAGCGCGACTGACAGCCGTTCGGCCGCTCCGCCGTGCGGGCGGCGCGGCGCTCCACCCGGGCGGCGCTACACCTGGGCGGCGCTACACCTGGGCGGTCGGGAGGCCCATGTCGGGCTCGGAGCCGATGCGCACCCGGGTGGCGCGGCCGTCACCGTCGAGCTCGAAGTTCACGCGCTGGCCCTGGCGCAGCATCCGGAACAGCGACCCGGTCAGCGCCTCGGCCGAGAGCACGAACTCCGCCCGGTCGGCGTCGCTGACCACGATGCCCTCGCCGGTCTGCGGGTCGTAGGTGCGGACGACCCCCTGCATCAGGTCGTCTCCCCGGTCGCGCTCGCTCGCCGGCCGGGGTACCCGTCCGGCGC
>JBBDWT010000030.1:1282-7628 GCA_040902705.1 Acidimicrobiia bacterium
ATCAGGTCGTCTCCCCGGTCGCGCTCGCTCGCCGGCCGGGGTACCCGTCCGGCGCTCTGCCGGGACGCTCGCCGCTCATCTCCCGGCTCGAGGCTTCGTGACCTTGCCGGCCTTCAGGCACGATGTGCACACGTGCAGGCGCTTGGGCGCGCCGTCCACGACGGCGCGCACCTTCTGGACGTTCGGGTTCCAGCGGCGGCGCGTGCGGCGGTGCGAGTGACTCAGGCGCATGCCGAACTGCGGCTTCTTGCCACAGACCTCGCAGACGGACGCCATCGGAAGACCTCTTTCGCGGTGTTCGGGAGCGGCACCGTGCTCGTGGTGCGGAAACGATCGATGGTAGCAGCGCCCTTTCCCGTGCTCGCAGGCCGGGCCGAGGCCGCAGCGCTCTTCCTCCCCGCCTGACCGAGCGCTCCCGATTCCCCCGCCTGGACGACCCAGGGGCGCCACTACGATCCGCGACGGATGTCGCTCACCCTCACCGCGCTCGACGGCGCCGCGCTCGCACGGGTCGTCGCCTCCTACCGTGACGCGCTGCGGGCGCACCAGGAGGAGCTGAACCGCCTCAACGTCTACCCCGTCCCCGACGGCGACACCGGCACCAACATGGCGCTGACCATCGAGTCGGTGTGCTCCGAGGTCGGCGACGCCACCCGCATGGACGACGTCTGCACGGCGCTCGCCCACGGCTCGCTCATGGGGGCACGTGGCAACTCCGGGGTGATCCTCTCGCAGATCCTCCGCGGCCTCGCCGACACCTTCACGCCCCTGGAGGCGATCGAAGCGGGCGACGTCGCGGCCGGCCTCCGCCGCGCCTCCGACGCCGCCTACCAGGCGGTGATGCGCCCGGTGGAGGGGACGATCCTCACGGTCGTGCGTGCCGCGGCCGAGATGGCCGAGGGCGCGCACGCGAACGGCGCGAAGTCGCTCGATGCGGTGCTCGAGCGAGCGTGCGACGCGGCCAACGAAGCGGTCGCGCGCACCCCCGAGCTCCTGCCCGTGCTCAAGGACGCCGGCGTGGTCGACGCCGGCGGGCGGGGCTTCACGTTGCTCCTCGATGCGTTCCTCCACGTCGTCGACGGCCGACCGTTGCCGGAGCCCGAGGTCGTGCAGACGCCGGCGGTCGTCGAAGCGCACCACCGCGGCGAGGACGTCTCGTCGCTGCGGTACGAGGTGATGTACCTCCTCGAAGCCGAGGACGCGACCATCCCTGCGCTGAAGGACACCTGGGGTGCGATCGGCGACTCGATCGTCGTCGTGGGTGGTGACGGGCTCTGGAACTGCCACGTGCACACCAACGACATCGGTGCGGCGATCGAGGCGGGCATCCAGACCGGGCGCCCCCGCGAGATCCGCGTCACCGACCTCATCGAGCAGGTCGAGGAGGAGCAATGGGTCCGCGGCGCGGTCGTCGGTGCCGACGACGACGCGGCCACGACGCCCGTCACGACCGCGGTCGTCGCGGTCGCGGTGGGCGAGGGGCTGCGGCGGCTGCTCCACGCCGTGGGCGTGCACGAGGTCGTCGCGGGAGGTCAGTCGATGAACCCGTCGACCGCGCAGATCCTCGAGGCCGTCGACCGCGCGCCCGCCGACCTGGTCGTCGTGCTGCCCAACAACAAGAACATCGTCGCCGTCGCCCAGCAGGTCGACGCGCTGACCGCGCGCACGGTCGGGGTCGTCCCGACGCACTCCGTGGTGGAAGCGCTCGCCGCGCTCGTGGTCTACGACCCCGATGCCGACCTCGACTCCAACCTCGCGTCGATGGCCGATGCCGCCGGCAAGGTCCGCGCCGGCGAGGTCACCCAGGCGGTGCGCGACACGACCGCAGAGTGCGGAACGATCAAGAAGGGCGAATGGATCGCGATCACCCGCGACGGGATCTGTGCCTCCGCGCCGTCACCCGCTGAAGCTGCGACCGCGCTGCTCGACGCGCTCATCGATGCCGAGAGCGAGCTCGTGACGGTGCTGCTCGGTGCCGAGGCGCGTGCGCATGACGCGTCGCGCCTGCGCGAGCACCTCGGGCTGGAGCACCCGCACGTGGAGGTCGAGGTGCACGAGGGCGACCAGCCGCTCTACCCGTTCCTCATCGGCGTCGAGTAGCTCCCCGCGAGCACGAGCGCAGCGGACCCGTGGGCGCGCGCGAGGGTGCGGGGAGCGCAGCGGAGCGACCCGTGAAGAAGATGGCAGACCCGCCGAGCCTGACGCTGCGGGACCTTGCGGCGCACTCCGTCACCGAGCTCAAGACGGTCGGCGATGCGCTCGCCGAGCGCCTCGGGTCGATGGGGATCGGGACGGTGCTCGACCTCCTCGAGCACTACCCGCGGCGCTATCACGACCGCCGCCACACCGAGGAGATCGCCAACCTCGCGATCGGCGAGGAAGCGACGGTCTACGCCGAGGTGAAGAAGGTGACCGCGCGCCGCACGCGGCAGCGGCGCGCCATCGTCGAGACCGAGGTCTTCGACGGCACGTCGTACCTGCGCCTGACGTTCTTCAACCAGCCGTGGCGCGAGCGTCAGCTCGCCGAGGGGACCGAGGCTGCGTTCTTCGGTCGGGTCGAGCACTACCGCGGCCGGCGGCAGATGATCAACCCGGTCGTCGACATCCTCGGGAAGGAGGGTGACGAGACCGGTGCCCTCGTGCCCGTGTACCCCGCGTCCGGCAAGGCCGACGTGCACACCTGGCAGCTGCGCCGGTTCGTGATGAACGGGCTCGAGCGCACCCGCCAGCGGGGCTTCGCCGACCCGCTCGACGACGACCTGCGCGCCGCGCACGACCTCGTCGATCGCACGACGGCCTACTGGGGCATCCATCGTCCCGACTCGATGGACGACGTGCAGGCGGCCCGACGCCGCCTCACGTTCGACGAGTTCCTCCGGATGCAGGTCGGGCTCGTGGCGCGCAAGCGGGCGATCGAGCGCGAGCAGGGAGGCATCGCGCACTCCGTGGATGGCTCGCTCGTGGAGCGCTTCCGAGCCGGCCTGCCGTTCACGCTCACCGACGACCAGGAGCAGGTCGTGCGCGCCGTCGCGCGCGACATGGCCGTGCCGGCGCCGATGCA
Organism: Acidimicrobiia bacterium; assembly: GCA_040902705.1. Lineage (GTDB taxonomy): Bacteria > Actinomycetota > Acidimicrobiia > IMCC26256 > PALSA-555 > DATBSK01. The sequence goes on from JBBDWT010000030.1 coordinate 4,344, forward strand.
CCGCCTGCTCCAGGGAGAGGTCGGGTCGGGGAAGACGGTCGTCGCGCTGTCTGCGCTCCTGATGGCGGTGCAAGGCGGGTACCAGGGCGCGTTCATGGCGCCGACCGAGGTGCTCGCCGAGCAGCACAACCTCACCTTGCACGCGCTGCTCGAGGGTCTGACCGTGCTCGAGGAGGGCTCGCTGCTCGGGGAGCGCCCGGTCGGCGTCGCGTTGCTGACGAATCGCACCAAGGCGGCGGAGCGACGGCGCATCGCGGAAGGGCTGGCGAACGGGACCATCGACATCCTCGTCGGCACGCACGCGCTCATCTACGAAGGCGTCGAGTTCGCGCGGCTCGGGCTCGTGGTGGTCGACGAGCAGCACCGCTTCGGCGTCGAGCAGCGCGACCTCTTGCGCGCGAAGGGGGGCGGGCGAACGGCACAGAGTGCGGCGTCGGGTACCCCGACGTCGCGGGAGCCCGCCAATGGGGGCGGGCGAACGGCACAGAGTGCGGCGTCGGGTACCCCGACGCCGAGCGAGCCCGCCGATGGAGGCGAGCCGGACGTGCTGGTGATGACCGCCACGCCGATCCCGCGCACCGCCGCGATGCTCATCTACGGAGATCTGGACCGGTCGGAGCTGCGCGAGCTTCCCGCAGGACGCGCGCCGATCACCACCGAGATCGTCGGCCCCAGCCCGCTCGAGCGAGTCGCCGTGTACGAGCGACTGCGCACCGAGATCGCGGCCGGGCGCCAGGCCTACGTCGTGTGCCCGCTCGTGCAGGGCACCGAGCGCACCCAGGCGAAGGCCGCGACCGAGGAGTACGAGCGGCTCCGTGACGAGGAGCTGGTGGGCCTCCGCATCGGGCTGCTGCACGGGCAGATGGCGTCGAACGACAAGGAGGTGGTCATGCGCGAGTTCCGCGAGGGCGACCTCGACGTGCTCGTCGCGACGACGGTGATCGAGGTCGGTGTCGACGTCCCCAACGCGACGGTGATGATCGTCGAGGACGCCGACCGTTTCGGGCTCCTGCAGCTGCACCAGCTGCGCGGTCGCATCGGCCGCGGCGCGCACCGGTCGTGGTGCTACCTCCTCGCGGACCCGTCGACGCCCGAGGGCAGCGCGCGGCTCGAGGCGATGCGAGACAGCAACGACGGGTTCGACCTCGCCGAGCGCGACCTCGACATCCGCGGCGCAGGCGAGGTCTTCGGCGAGCGGCAGTCGGGCTTCAGCGACCTCAAGCTCGGTCGCCTCCCGCGCGACGAGCCCGTGGTGATCGAGGCGCGCGCCGTCGCCGAGGGCATCCTCGACGCGGATCCCGAGCTCGCCGAGCATGCGCAGCTTCGCGAGGAGGTCGAGGACCTGCTCGGCGACACGGTCGACTTCCTCTTCAAGAGCTGACCGCCGGACGCTCGCCGTTGGCACGCTGAGGCGTGCTCTGTGCGCCTCAGCGTGCCCACCGAGAGATCACTCCCAGGTGATCCCGATCGCGAACCGAATCGGCTCGCGGCCCCGGTTCTCGGCTCGTACGGTCACGGCCCGGCCCGGTACGACGGGCCCGAACGTCGGCCAGTCGCTCGGGATCGTCGTGCGCGTCGTCTCGGGGACCTTGGACGCGCCCTGGTGGACACCGAGCTGCACGGCACCGAGGTCGAGGGAGTCTTCGTCGTTCGTGACGGTGTAGCCGGTCAGCCCCGCCGCGACGGAGCGGGTCGTCGGGACGACGCGCACGATCGGGCCGCGTGCACCCGGTGGAACCGACGGCGGACCGACGACGAAGAATCCGTCTGCCGCGCCGTAGCGGATGAGCAGCCGCCCGGGGCCCGTCGTCGCCGAGTCGTGCGCGCGCACCGCGAGCACGAGGTGGAACATGCCGCCGCCCGGACTCGCGAGCCGCACGGTCCCGTCAGCGAGCGGCCTGCACTCGGTGAAGCCGGTCGCAGCCGGCCACGACGAGTCCGCGGCGGTCGCGACCTCGCCGTTCCACGTCGCCGGGCACACGTCGAGGTCGAGCCCGCGCGCCGAGACCTCGATGTCCGAGGAGGGGTGCAGTGCCACGGTCAGCACCTCGTCACCCGACAGCTCCAGCTTCCGAACCTCGACCGCGCGGCGATCCGGCGGAGCGGTCTGCCCCGCGGTCCCGGCGCTCGCCGGCACGGTCGCCATCCATCCGCCTGCTGCGACGACGACGACCACTGCGACCAGCATCCCGGCCGCGCTCCGGCGTCGAATCCTCTGCATGCGCTCCCGACGCCGGCAGGGGGCATCGCGTTGCCCTGAGCGTGCGACAGTACCGGCATGTCTCGTGGGCTCCGCGTCGTTGCCGGGGAGGCCCGGGGCGTCCCGCTCAGCGCGCCCGACGGGTCGCGTCCGACCACCGGCCGGGTGCGCGAGGCCGTCTTCTCGAGCCTCGGCGACGTGATCGACATGTCGGTCCTCGATCTCTACGCCGGCAGCGGCGCGCTCGCGATCGAGGCGCTGTCGCGCGGGGCGGCCCGCGCGCTCCTGGTCGACTCGGACCGGGCCGCCGTTGCCGTGTGTCGACGCAACCTCGAAGCGACGCGGCTCGCGTCGCGGGCCCGGGTGACCACGGTCCGCGTGGCGACCCTGCTCGGCGCCGATCCGCCGGCGGAGGCGCCATTCGACCTGGTCGTGGCCGACCCACCGTACGACGAGCCCGACGACGCGGTCGTCGCGATGCTCGATGCGCTCGCCGCGGCGGGGTGGCTGGCGGACGGCGCCCGTGTCGTCGTGGAGCGGGCGAGTCGCACGGGCCTGCCGTCGCTCCCGCCGGGATGGGGGCGCGTGTGGGAGCGCACCTACGGCGATACGCTCGTTGCGGTCTTCCGCCTCACGGCGTGACGACCGCGGTGTGACGACAGAGGTACGACGATTCCAGGTGTGACACCTGGCGCCGCGCAGCCCGACGACGACCGCGACACGAGGAGAGCCGACGCGTGGCCACCGCCCTGTGCCCGGGATCGTTCGATCCCGTGACCCTCGGTCACGTCGACATCATCGAGCGATCAGCCCGCCACTTCGACGAGGTCATCGTCGCGGTCATCCGCAACCCGCAGAAGGCGCAGTCGCTCTTCGCGCTGGAGGAGCGCCAGGAGATGCTCGCCGAGGTGCTCGCCCACCTCCCGAACATCCGCATCGAGTTCTTCAAGGGACTCCTCGTCGAGTTCGCGAAGGATCACGGGGCGGAGTCGATCGTGAAGGGCCTGCGGGCGATCTCCGACTTCGACTACGAGCTCCAGATGGCGCAGATGAACCAGCGCCTGTCCGGCATCGACACCTTCTTC
>JBBDWT010000031.1:0-7589 GCA_040902705.1 Acidimicrobiia bacterium
GCGTCGGAGCGCGCGCTCGAGCTGATGTGCGCGCGAGCGCAGCAACGAGTGGCGTTCGGGAAGCCGCTCGCCGACCAGGGCGTCGTGCAGCACCAGGTCGCGGAGAGCCGCATCGAGATCGAGCAGGCGCGCCTGCTCACGATGAAGGCGGCGTGGCTCATGGACACCGTCGGCGCGAAGGGCGCGCGCTTCGAGATCGCCGCGATCAAGGTGGTCGCGGCGCGCATGGCGACGAGCGTGATCGACCGCGCGGTCCAGCTCTTCGGCGCGGCCGGCGTCACGGACGACTGGCCGCTCGCGGGCATGTGGGCCTACGCCCGCACGATCCGCCTCGCCGACGGGCCCGACGAGGTCCACCTCATGCAGATCGCCAGCCGCGAGCTCCGCAAGTACGAGGCCTTTCGCGCGTAGCGCATCGCACCTGCGCCTGCGTCCGGAGATCACTCGACGTAGCGGATCGTGTCGGGGATGCTCATCCTCCGGAGCTTGCGCACGTTGAACAGCGGCGCGGCCGCCGCGGCGAACAGCCCGATCCCGATCGTCACGAGGTACGACTGCGTCGTCGTCTCGCGGAGCACCGCCAAGTCGGGGATCGCGGCCGGGAAGACCGTGGTGAGGACCCACTCGAGCACGGCGACGCCGAGCGCGAGTCCGACGGCCACGCCGACGGCCGCGAGCGCGACGCTCTCGGCGACTCCCATGCCCACGATCCGCTTGAGGGGGATGCCGAACGCGAACATCGTGGCGTTCTCGCGCGCCCTCTCCTCGACCGCGAGGTTGCTCGTGTTGAACGCGATGAGCAGTGCCAGCGCCGCGATGATCACCTGAAGGAGGATGAAGAGGTTCTGGACGTCGGCGAGCAGGTCGCGCATCGTGTTCGACAGCGTGCTCGCCCGCAGCACCGAGGCCACGCCAGGGATGGTCATCAGCTGCGCCTGGGTCCGTTGGATCGAGACGCCGTCCCTTGGTTCGACCTTGACGGTGTTGACGAGCCCGGTCAGCCCCATCAGGTCGGCGTCGCTCAGGTCCATGTAAGCAACGAACCGGTACGGGCTCCGGTGAACGGCGGTCACGGGCACCCGGGTCTCGACGAAGCGGTACCCGGCCCCCACGCGCTGCGGGTGCCGAAGGAGCACCGTCTGGCCCGTGCGCACGTGCAGATCGTCGGCCGCCTTCGCCGAGAGGACGATCCCGCCCGGTGGCACGTCCCGCCCGGCGATGCTCGCCGGCGCGGCGAAGGCGCGGTCGAGATCGACCATGCTGAGCGACACGCCGAGTCGGGTGCCGTCGTGCGACACGTAGCCCCCGACGTTGATGCCCGCCTCGGCGCGTCGGACGCCGCTCGCGCCTTCGATCTCGGAGACCGTCGGTGACGACGCCGGCTGGAAGGTGCTCAGGTCGACGAGGAGCCGATCGCCGCCGGGACCGACGAGCAGCCGCTGCCCGGCGTCGATGGTCGCGGTCGCCGAGTCGGTCGTGCCGAACGCCGCGAGCAGCGGGGCGATGACGAACCCGAGCGCGAGGATGGTCAGCAGCGAGCGCATCGGGGCCCGGAGCGTGCGCCGGAGCGGCGCCTGCATCGTGATCGTCCCGGGGAGTCGGAGGTGGCGCAGCAGGTTCGTCAGCCGGTGCCGCCCTCCCCGGAGATGGGGAGGGACCAGCGTGTCGATCGGCGAGACCTGCACGGCCCGCCAGACCGGGTACGCGGCCGCGGCCATGGGGACGATGAGCGCCAACAGGGCGGCCTCAGCGAAGAGGCCGAGCTGGAACCGGGTTTCCAGCACGGGGAGGGGGGCGTACCGCGTGATGACGGACAGCACGAACTCGCCGATGATCCAGCCGACGAGCACCCCGAGTGCCATCCCGACTGCGGTGATCTCGGCCGCGAGAAACATCGTGCGGATCGCGATCCGCGACGGCGACAGCCCGAGCGCCATCGCGATGCCGATGTCCCGGCGTTGCGCTTCGACGACGCGGCGCGTCAGGTTGAACGCGGCGAAGCCGGCGCCCGCGAGCACGAGATACGCGAAGACGTCGAAGATCTGCTGCTCGCTGTCGATCTCGTCGTAGAGCGCGCGCACCAAGGGCTCGGACTGCCGTGTCGTCACGGTGACCGCAGTGTCGGGGAGCGAGACGGCGAGCTGGCGGCGCAGCGACGCCGCGAGCCGCTCGACGTTCGTCCCGCGCTCCGCGCGGATGACCGCGTCGTTGACCCGGCCCTGGAGTCCTGCCACCTCCTGGACCATGGCCAATGGAGCGAAGACGACGGCCCGGGTCGCCGCACCATGGATCGCCTCGCCCGAGGTCACGTTCGGGTTCAGGTACTCCGGGGAGAGGACCGTGCCGACGTAGGCGAGCTCGACGTCGCCACCGACGAGGAGCTCCCCGGTCGTCGGGAGGTCGTGTTCGCGGGCGAAGTGCTCGTCGAGCAACCCGATCGGCACGTCTCGGTCGGCGGCCGACAGGTCGCGTCCGGCGCTGGCAGTCCAGCGATCCACGTGGTGGCGCCTCTCGACGTCGACACCGACGAGCTCGCCCGCGGCCACGATCGTCGTGCCGCGGTGGCGTACCGACACGGGTGCCGGCAAGACGAGCCGCGTCTCGACCTGGCGGATCCCCCCTCCCCCCGCGGCACGGATCGCGGCGTCGAGGCGAGCGGGCTCGATCGACGTGCCGGGCACCAGGGAGACCTTCACGTCGTGCGCTGCCGAGCGCGCGAACGTCGCGTCGAGGGACTCGCGGCGCCACACCGAGGTGCTCCCGAGCCCGGCGTAGATCCCCGCGCCGAGCGCGATGATGGCGGCGATCGCGCCGACCTGCGCGGGTCGCTTGCGCAGATCGCGCCACGACCACCGCAGCCAGAGTCGGATGCCCATCCGCTACCAGCTCAGCTCGGAGACCGCGACCGTCCCGCCCGTGGGCGGTCCGGTCGAGACGATGCGGCCGTTGCTGAGCTCGACCACGCGATCAGCGGCGCGCGCGATCTCACGGTTGTGCGTGACGATCAAGACGGTCTGCCCTGCCTCGGCCAGCTCGCGCAGCAGGGAGAGGATCTGGGTGCCGGTGCGGAAGTCGAGCTCGCCGGTCGGCTCGTCGGCCAACAGCACGGGGTTGCCGGTCGCCATGGCCCGCGCGATCGCGACCCGCTGCTGCTCGCCGCCCGAGAGCTCGTGGGGGTAGTGGTGCAGGCGCTCGCCGAGGCCGACCTTGGACAACAGGTCGGCCGCGCGACCGACGGCGCCGCGGGCGCCGGCGATCTCGGCACCGAAGCGCACGTTCTCGAGCGCGGTGAGCTCCGGGAAGAGGTTGAAGGCCTGGAAGACGAAGCTCACCGTCTTGCGCCGGAACCGGAAGAGGTCGGTCTGACCCGCACTCGTCAGGGTGCGGCCGACGACCTCGACGACACCTTCCGAGGGCGTGTCGAGCGCACCGATCATGTTCAGCAACGTCGTCTTGCCGCTGCCCGACGGACCCAGGACGACGACGAACTCACCGATCTCCAGGGACAGCGTCGCATGGTCGAGTGCGACGACCGTTCCGCCCGCGGTGACGAACCGCTTCGTCACGTCGCGCAGCTCGATCACGCCCATCGCTCTCGCCCTCCTGCGATCTCACGGCAGTGCACCCAGCGCCGAAAGAGACCTTCTGCCCTGGACCGGAACCCGGGCCGTGCTCCATCATCGCGGCCGTGGACCAGGAGGCTGGTGCGGAGCAGCCCGCACAACGGCGGTGGACGCGGCGGCGCAACGTCGTGCTGCTCGCCCTGGGCGCCGTTGTGATCCTCGCGCTCGGCGGCAGCGCGGCGGCGTACTTCTTGTTCCGCGAGGGTGCGGAGCCGGTGTCGATCCCGGAGGCCGAGAAGCGCTTCGAGGAGGATCGCACGTCCGGCCCACGGCCGGGAAGCCTCCTGGTGCCGGCGGAAGGCGTCTACCGGTATCGCGGATCGGGCACCGATCAGCTCTCCGTCCCCCCGACGTCGCAGGACCAGGGTCCCGAGATGCCGGGCACGGTCACCCACGGCAAGGACGGCTGTTGGACGTTCCGCATCGACTACAGCACCAACCACTGGCAGAACTGGACGTACTGCTCTCCCGACGGCCGCCTCGAGGAACAGGGCGGGCAGACCTTCCAACGCTGGGACCTGGTCTTCACGACCATCGATACCCTGACGACGTTCACGTGCGACCCGCCGGCGGTCACCCTTCGACCCTCGATGGAGCCGGGCGAGACGTGGCGGCAATCGTGCTCGGGGACGAGCACGAGCGTCGAGGGCATCGGCATCTCGGCCGGGCCCCTTCGCTTCGTCGGCACCGAGCGTCTGACCATCGGCGGCCGACGCGTCGACGCGTACCACTTCAAGCAGCGACGCAACCTCGAGGGCGCCCAGACCGGCTTCGTCCAGACGGAGGTCTGGTTCGGGACCGACGGGCTGCCACTGCGCAACGAACGGCACGCCGAGGTGCACTCCAACAGCATCGTGGGCGACGTGGTCTACAACGAAGACGGCAACTTCACCCTCACGTCGCTGCGACCCACCTCCTGACGCAGCTTCAGCGGGAGCCGTCTCCCCTGCGCTGCTGGGCCACGCTCTGGGCAGCTGGTCGCGAGCGTGAACGGGAGATTGATGCATGACCGCTCCAGGTGCATTGAACGTCGGCTTCGTCGGCCTCGGGACGATGGGCTCCCACATGGCCGCGAACCTGGTGCACGCAGGCTTCTCGGTCGCGGTGCACAACCGCACTCGTGACAAGGAAGCACGGCACGCCGCGCTCGGCGCCCGGCGTGCTGCGAGCCCGGCCGAGGCGGCCGACGGCGCGGACGTGATCGTCACGATGGTCTCGGACACGCCGGACGTCGAAGGCGTGCTCTTCGGATCCAGGGGCGTCTGCGAGCATGCCGCTGAAGGGTCGGTAGTCGTCGACATGTCGACCATCTCTCCGGCGGCAGCACGCGACTTCGCCACGCGGCTCGGCGCGACCGGAGTGCAGTTCGCGGACGCGCCCGTCTCGGGGGGCTCCGAGGGCGCCGAGCAGGCCGCCCTCACCGTCATGGTCGGAGCGGCGCCGGAGACGTTCGACGTCATCCGGCCGGTGCTCCAGGCGATGGGATCGAAGATCACGCACCTCGGTCCGGTCGGCTCCGGCCAACTGGCGAAGGCGGTGAACCAGGTGATCGTCGGCGGGTTCTACCTGGCGGTGGCCGAAGGCATCGCGCTGGCCGCCGCGTCCGGGCTCGACACCGACCTGCTGCTGGAGGCGATCGGCGCGGGTGCGTGTCGCTCCTGGGTCCTCGAGCACCGCGCGCAGAACATGATCAACGGCTCGTTTCCCTTGGGCTTCCGGCTCGCGTTGCACCTCAAGGACGAGCGGATCGCCCTCGAGACGGCGCAGGGGCTCGACCTCGACCTCCCGCTGTCGGCACTTGTCGCGTCCATCGAGGAACGCCTCACCCAGGAGGGGTTCGGGGACGAGGATGTGTCGGCGCTGGCTCGCTTCGCGAGTCGCCGAAGTGGGGCCTGACCCGACACGTTGTTCGGAGCGGGCGACGGGAAAGGAATCTCCCGGCCGTGTCGATTTCGGCGCCGCCTCGTTCGTCGTCAGGAGAGGCCGGGGAGACCGGCCCGGAAACCAGGACCGGACCAGGAGGACACGATGCGATTCATGTTGTTCATGCTCCCGAACATCGAGACCGGCGGCGGCGACTTCACCCCGACGGCCGAGGCCGTCGCCGAGATGACGAAGTACAACCAGGAGCTCGAGAAGTCGGGCGTGCTGCTCGAAGCCGAGGGCCTGCACTCCCAGGAGGAAGGCGCTCGGGTGACGCACGAGCGCGGCAAGGTCACGGTCATCGACGGCCCCTTCACCGAGGCCAAAGAGGCGATCGGCGGCTACTGGATGATCCAAGCCAAGTCCAAGGAAGAGGCGATCGAGTGGGCCAAGCGTGTGCCCTCGGTCCAGGGTGATCCCTTCACGATCGAGGTGCGCCCGGTCTTCGACATGGAGGAGTTCCCGCCCGACGTGCAGGCAGCCGCGCAACGCTCGTGACGAGCGACGCGAACGCGGCCATCGACGCGATCTGGCGGATCGAGTCGCCGAAGCTGATCGCCCGGCTGGTGCGGATGATGCACGACGTGGGGTTGGCGGAGGAGCTCGCGCAGGACGCGCTGGTGATCGCGCTCGAGAAGTGGCCGGAGTCAGGCGTCCCGGACAACCCGGGCGCCTGGCTCATGGCCACCGCGAAGAACCGCGCGATCGACCGCCTCCGGCGTGACGCGCGCCTCGATCAGAAGTACGAACAGGTCGCCAACGAGCTCGCCGCGGCGCAGGCGAACGCCTGGCCCACGGTCGGCATGGCGGACGACGAGATCGGCGACGACCTGCTCCGGTTGATCTTCATCGCCTGTCATCCGGTGCTGTCGACCGAGGCGCGCGTCGCGCTCACGCTGCGACTCCTCGGCGGGCTCACCACCGACGAGATCGCCCGCGCCTTCCTGGTGCCCGAGAGCACCGTGGCCCAGCGGATCGTGCGCGCCAAGCGCACCCTCGCCGAGGCGAACGTCCCGTTCGAGGTGCCCACCGGCGACGAGCTCACCGCGCGCCTGTCGTCGGTGCTCGAGGTCATCTACCTCGTGTTCAACGAGGGGTACAGCGCGACGGCCGGCGACGACTGGATGCGGCCCGCGCTCTGCGACGACGCGCTCCGGCTCGGCCGCGTGCTCGCCGAGCTCACGCCGCGCGAGCCCGAGGTGCACGGCCTCGTCGCCCTGATGGAGATCCAGGCGTCTCGCGCCCGCGCCCGCACCGACCCGTCCGGCGCACCGGTGCTGCTCCTCGACCAGGACCGGTCCCGATGGGACCACGTGCTCATCCGCCGCGGGCTCGAGGCGCTCCAGCGGGCCGAGGCGCTCGGGGGCGCGCTCGAGCCGTATGCGCTGCAGGCGGCGATCGCGGCCTGCCACGCCCGCGCCCGCAACCCGGAAGACACCGATTGGGGGCGCATCGCGGCCCTCTACGACGCGCTGGCACAGCTCATGCCCTCTCCCGTCGTCGACCTGAATCGCGCCGTGGCGGTCGGGATGGCCTTCGGCCCCACCGCGGGCCTCGAAGTCGTCGATGCGCTCGTCGACGAAGGATCACTCGCCGAGTACCACCTCCTGCCGAGCGTCCGCGGCGACCTCCTGGCCAAGCTCGAGCGCTACGACGAGGCGGCCGCCGAGTTCGCCCGCGCCGCGTCGCTCACCCGCAACGCTCGCGAGCGCGAGCTGATGCTCCAACGCGCGGCCGACTGCTCGGTCAGCGCGTCGGTAGTCTGCGCTCGACGTCCCCGGAGGTGGTCCCAGTGAAGGTGCGGATCGGAGTCGGGCTCGGGGTCGCGGGGCTGCGCGACGACGCCCGCTTCGGGGACCTCGTCGACGCGCTCGAAGGCCACGGCTTCGACTCCCTGTGGCTCTCCGAACGAGTGGGTGGCGACGCGCCCGACCCCGTGATCGGGCTCGCGGTCGCAGCCGGCCGGACCCGGAAGCTCAAGCTCGGGACGAGCGTGCAGGTGCTCCCGGGCCGCAACCCGGCGCTGCTCGCCAAGGAGTGGGC
>JBBDWT010000032.1:0-1180 GCA_040902705.1 Acidimicrobiia bacterium
GCCGACGGTGTGCGAGTCGGGCTCGACCTCAGACTCGTGCTGCCCCTCGGCGTTCGTATGCCGGTCGCGGTGGATCCGTCTGCTGAGGAGCTCGCAGTCGAGGTCGGCTCGGTCGCGGGCGTCCGCGGCGACGATGTCGCGGCCGGGGCCGCAGGAGATTCGGTCGTAGCCGCCGTCGTACTCGGCGGCGATTCTGTCGTCGCCCGCCCGGGCCACGATCCGGTCCGAGCCGTCCCGCCCGACGAGCAGGTCGGCGCGTGGGGTGCCGATGATCGGAGGTGCCACTGCAGCGGTCGCGCCGGCCGGCAGCGCCGCGAGCAGCAGGGCAATCGCGACGCGCGCGCGCACGGTCTCAACCGTAGCCGCTTCGGTAGTGTTGCGACGCGTGACCGGCCCTAGACGTCTGAGCCAAGCCATCTCCGAGGGCGACGGGATCTCGTTGATCGTGGCCGTGTCCGGGCCCGAAGAGGCGCAGCAAGCGGAGGCCTCCGGCGCGGAGGCGGTGCTCGCGGAGGGCGACATCGAGGCGATTCGGACGGCCTGCGCGCTGCCGATCCTCACGTCGGCTGGCTTGGGCGGCGACGCGCGGCTCGTGCGGCCGGGCGACGCGGACGTGGAGTTGGGCGACGGCGTCGAGCTGGTCGTGCAGGTGGCGAGCGAGGAGGAGCTGGAGGAGGCGCTCGAGCGTCTGGACCCCGAGCTCCTCGTCCTCACCGCGCGGGACGACGAGGCGCCGGTCGAGCACGTGCTCGAGCTGCTCGCCGACGTGCCGGCGGGGAAGCTTGCGATCGCCGACGTGGGCGCGGTCAGCCAGGTGGACCTCGACGAGCTCGAGCGCGCCGGTGTCGACGCGGTGCTGGTGCGAGACTCCGCCTAGTGGGCCGCGAGCTACGCAGCTCACTCGCGATCGGGGTCGCGGTCTTCATCGCGGGCGGCGCCCTGCTCGGGCTCGAGATCGCGTCGAGCCGGGTGCTCGCTCCGTTCTTCGGCAACTCGCTCTACGTCTGGGGTGCGCTGATCGGGATCGTGCTCGCCGGCCTTTCGACCGGCTACTGGCTCGGTGGGATCGTGGCCGACCGCTACCCGACGCCGCGTCTCCTCGTCGGCCTGCTCGGGACGGGCGCGCTGCTCGTGCTGGCGATCCCGTTCATCGACGGCTGGGTGCTCGACCGCGTCGTCG
>JBBDWT010000033.1:0-1178 GCA_040902705.1 Acidimicrobiia bacterium
GTCGACTGCATGATCAGCAGCGGACCGCCGTAGCCGGCCGCCCGCAGCTTCTCCTGGAGCTGTGTCACGTACGACGCGATGCGGGGCGCGACGTACGCGTTGACGAGGGTGGTGGAGACGCGCTCGAACTCGGGTCCGCGCGCCATGACCTCGTTCGAGAGCGAGATGTGCTCGATGTCGGGGAGCTCCTCGCGCACGATCTCGGCGGCGCGTCGCTCGTGCTCGGGGTTGACGAACGAGAAGAGGAACATGATCGCGATCGACTTCACCCCGAGCGCGGCGAGGCGCCGGACGCCGCGTCGCACCGCGTCCTCGTCGAGCGCGAGCACGACGTTGCCCTCGAAGTCGAGCCGCTCCGGGATGGGGATGCGCGCGCGTCGCCGGGCGATCGGGAGCGGCGCCGGGTACGACGGATCCCAGATCTGCTCCTTGTGGACCCGCCGCATCTCGATCTCGTCGCGATGCCCCTCGGTCACCAGCAGACCGGTCGGCGCACCGTTCATCTCGATCATCGTGTTGTCGGCCGTCGTCGTGCCGTGCACGAGGATGTCGAGCCGTGAGCACAGCTCGGCGACCGGCATGCCGAACCGCTCCGCGAGCTGGCCGAGGCCGTTCATGACACCGGTCGACTGATCGTCGGGCGTGGTCGGCGTCTTGTCGAGCACGACCTCGCCCTCGGGCGTCACGCAGATGACGTCGGTGAACGTCCCCCCGACGTCCACCCCGACCCGATACCCACCCATCTTTGATGCGTCCGTCACCGTCGTCAGGCGGGTTCAGGGACGCATCTCGGCGCGGAGCCGTTGCGTGGCGTCGGCGTCGACGGCGAGCGTGAGCGCTTCGAGCGATCCGGTCAGCACGACCCCGTAGTCGCGCGTCGCGCCCTCGACGCTGACGTACTCGTCGAGCACGTCGTCGAGCACCGCCTGCGGGTCACGGTCGAGCGGGTCGCCCCACCCGCCGCCTCCGCCGTAGTCGTACATGACCCGCTGGCCGCCCTCGATGGGCACCCAGTCGGCGGTGTGCGCGACGCGATAGGGGTCAGCGGAGCCGTACCGGATGATCATCTCGTTCGGCGCGCCCGGCTTGCCGCCCTGGATGCCGGGCATCGGGTACTTCATGCCGACGACGTACGTGTAGACCTTCGCGTCGACGAGCACCTCCTTCTCGTAGTGGCT
>JBBDWT010000034.1:0-5113 GCA_040902705.1 Acidimicrobiia bacterium
CCTCGGCGTCGACCACCCGGTCGGCGGGGGCGTCGTGGTGGTCGACGGCGACGACGCGACCGTCGCGCACGCCGACATCGGCCGCGCGCGCAGGCGCGCCGGTCCCGTCGACGACGGTGCCACCGCGGATCAACAGGTCGAAGTCGGCCATCAGCGCGGCGACGTCGCCGACGTGGTCGGGTGCGGGAGGCCGTACATGTCGAGCGCGTTGAGCCCGAAGAGGCCGGCGCGCTCGTCGTCGGGGAGGTCCCCGTTGCGCTCGCGCAGCTCGTCGACCACGCCGGGGTACTGCGCGTCGCTGTGGGGGAAGTCGGACGCCCAGATGAAGCGATCCGCCCCGACGAGCGGCGCGAGCGGCCCCGGGGTGCGCTCACCCGGGTCGAAGCTGATCCAGCACTGGCGCCGGAAGTAGTCGCCCGCGGTCATCGTCATCAGCGCGGTTGCCCAGCCGTAGCTCTCCGCGAACTCGTCGAGGCGGTCCATCCAGTGCGCGATCCAGCCACCCCCGGACTCGAGGACCGCGACCTTCAGGCTCGGGTGGCGCTCGAGGACGCCGCCGTACGCGAGGTTCGACAGCGTCATCTGCTGGTCGAAGACGGGGATGAGCGCGTGGTGCGTGCCCGGTGCCATCAGGTGCAGGAGCGCCCGCGACGCGCCCGGCATGTCGGGAAGTCCGGCGATGTGCAGCGCGAGCGGAAGGCCGGTTGCTTCCAACGCCTCCCAGACGGGCGTGTAGGTCGGGTCGTGGAACGGTCGGTCGTTGTACGCGTTCGGGCGGCAGAACGCCCCGACGAGGCCGCGCTCGCGGATGCGGTGCGCCTCGACCGCGGCTTCCGCCGGGTCCTGCATCGGGATCGCGCCGACGGCCTTGAGGCGGTCGGGCGAGTCGGAGCACCACTCGGCGATCCAGTCGTTGTAGACGCGGCACGACCAGATCGCGAGCTCGGGGTCGAGGATGCCGCCGAGCTTCAGCCCGTTGCCCGGGTAGATGATCGCGAGGTCGATGCCCTCCGAGTCGAGCACCTTGACCCGCTCGCCCGCGTCGAAGCCCGCCGGGTTGAGGTCCTCGTAGTGGCGGCCGCGCCCGAAGTCCTCGAAGCTCTCGCCCGCGTTGCCGAGGCCGACGAGCCCGCGGTCGGTGGCGGTCCGGTCCTCGATGAAGAGCTCGTCGAAGCCGGTGGCGTCGTTCCAACGGAGCCGGATCCCCTTGTCGCGGAGGTGCTCGGGGAGGCCCTGCTCCCAGAGGTCGGGGGGCTCGCAGACGTGGCCGTCGGCGTCGACGATGTACTCACGGGTCTCGCCGGTCGTGGTGGGGCTCGGGGTCATGGGCCCAGGATCCGCGCCGCCGGGGAGCCGGTCAACGCCGAGCCAGTTATCGGACGCCAGGACTACCCTGACGCCTCGTGGTGCGGGCCCCGTCGACGACGCGCGCGTATGCGAGCGACTGGCGCGACTTCGCGGCGTGGTGTGTGGCGCGTGCCGTGCCGAGCCTGCCCGCGACGCCGGCGACAGTCGTCGCCTACGTCGACGACGTGACGGAGCGGCACCGCTTCGCGACCGTGCGCCGCCGCGTCGCAGCGGTGCGCGCGCACCACGTGGACCGCGACCTGGTGCCACCGACGACGGATCCCGAGGTGCAGGCCGCGCTCACCCGATCCGAGTGGCGCCGGCGCCACGACGACGGGCGCGCGACGCGTCCGTTGGGCGTCGACGAGCTGCGCGAGGTCTCACGCGCGGCGCCGGGGACGATCGCCGGGCTGCGCGACCGGTCGTTGCTCCTCCTCGGCTACGGGGGCGGCCTGGCGCCCGGCGAGCTCACTGCGCTCGCCGTCGCCGACGTGGCCGTCGCCGCCCACGGTGTCGTCGTCCCGACGCGCGGTGGGCGGGTCCTCGTGCCGTTCGGATCCGACCGGTGGCTGTGCGCAGTGCGCGCGTGGCAGTGCTGGCGGCGCGCGTCCGGCGTGCAGGACGGGCCCGCCTTCCGCGCGATCGACCGGCACGGCCGCGTGCACGACGAACCGCTCGGCGTCCGCGGCGTCACGCGCATCGTGCAACGCGCCGTCGCCCGCGCGGGTCTCGAGCCCGCGCGCTACTCGGGCCGGTCACTGCGGCGCGGCATGGTTCTCGCGGCGACGGAGCACGGCGTGAGCGCGAGCCGGATCATGGCGCACACCGGGCACCGCAGCCGCCGCCTCGTGCGCCGGTACATGTCCGAGGACCGTCCCGAGGCGACGAGCGTCGGCTCGCGCTAGCGGACGACGAGGGTGCCCTCCATGCCGCCGTCGCGGTGGCCGGGGAGCGTGCAGAAGAAGGTGTAGCGGCCGGGTGCGTCGATCCGGAGCCGCTCGGTGTCGGTGCCACCACCACCGACGTCGGCGACCCGGCCGAGCCCGTCCACCGCGAAATCGTGCGGGCCGTCCTCGGAGTGCAGTGCGAGCGCGATCTCCTCCGCGGTGCCGATCTCGAGCTCGTCGGGCGTGAAGCTGAAGTTCTTCGCATCCACGTCGACGGTGCGCGCCCCGGCTTCGGGCTTGCCACCGGCCTGACCGGCAACCTTGCCGGTCTCGACGTTGCCGTCGCCGCACGCCGTGAGCGCGGCCACGAGGCCGAGCGCGGCGACAGCGGTCAGTGCGCGCACGCGGATCACGCGCGGACGCTACCGAGGGTCGGTGTTGTCCCGGGCATCGGGTCGCTCGATGACCTGTGCCGTCCCGCTCTCGCCGATGGGCGCCTCCGGTTGCACCTCGATCGTGTCGATCACGACACCCGGTGGCGCGGTCACGGCGGTGACGACGGCGCGGGCGATCGCGACCGGTTCGAGCACGCCGTTGTGGCGTTGGAGGCCGAACCGCGGCCAGTACGCGAGCAGGTCCTCGATGCTCTCGACGGGCCACCCGAAGCCGAACTCGCTCAGCGTCGGTCCGACGCGGACGGTCGTCACCCGGATGCCCGTGCCCTCGAGCTCCATCGCGAGGCAGTGCGAGAGCGCCTCGAGCCCGGCCTTGGTCGCGGTGTACGTCGCCATCCGGGGGCGTGCATGGCGCGACGCGTCGGACGTGATGAACACGATGTGGCCGCGCGACCCGCGCTGCTGGAGTGATCCGATCGCGAGCCGACTCATCAAGATCGGGCCGACGAGGTTGGTCGCGACCTCCTGCTGGATCGCCTCGATGGAGCTGTCGGTGAGCCAGCCCGGCGCCGCGGTGCCGGCGTTGTTGACCACGACGTCGATCGGGCCGAGCGCGGCCTCCGCCGCGGCGAAGAACGCGTCGATCGACGCCGCATCGCTGACGTCGAGCGCGTGCGCGAACGGCTGGCCGCCGGCCGCCTCGACGGCCGCCGCGGTGTCGGCGAGGCGCTCGACCCGGCGAGCACCGACCGCGACCTTCCATCCCAATCGGCCCAGCTCCGTCGCGATCTCCACGCCGATGCCCGCCGATGCGCCGGTCACGATCGCCGTCCGCTGCTCACCTCTGTCGGTCACTCGTCCCCCTGTCGTGCACGTCCAGTCCACCCCACGCGACGACGTCGCCCGCGGCGTCGATGAGCAGGCTCGTGTCACCGAGCTCGACCGCGAGGTCGATGAGCACCACGCCAGGTGTGGCGAGCGCGTCGCGCAGCCGAGCCTGGTGCTCGTCGACGTGGGCGAGCGAGCCGGCGTCGTCGCTCCAGACTGCCACCGTGAGCTCGAGGTGCTCCGACGCAGCGGCCTCGATCACCGCACGCGTCGCGGCGTCCGGGGTGCGCTCGACGACGAGGATCGTCGGACGTCCGGCCCGGGCGCCCTCCACGGCGAGGATCGCGGCTCCGCCGGGCGTGTACCGGGCGGGCACGACGACGCGACGCGCTTCACCCGGCGCGAGCGCCGGCGTCGGGAACGTGCGGGCCACCCAGAGGCCGGCGACGCCGGGCTCGGCGACGACGAGTCCGCCGGCGGGCAGCACCGCACCGAGGTCGGCCGCAGCCCTCGCCGGGTGCAGCGGGACCTTGTCGTCGGCGTACCCCGGCTGCGCGACCGCCGCGAGGCGCGGGTAGAGGTCGTTCTGCGGCGCCGAGGTCGCTCGGACGCGACCAGCGGCGTCACGGAGCGCCGTCGGCGCGATCTCGACGACGGGCGCGAGAGCGAAGCGCTCGCGCGGCGACTCGGCGCGGCTCACCCCGGTTGCCACGATCAGGTCGGCGGCGCCGAACCCGAGGAGCTCGAAGTCGCGAGCCTGGAGGCCGCACGTCCCGAGGTGATGCGGGCTGTCCCAGGCGAACACGCCCTTGGCCCCCCACGTGTTCGCCACGCCGAGGTCGCCCGCGGCGGCGAGCGCACGGAGCCCGTCGATCGCGTCGTCGTCGATGACGCCCGGCCCGGCGAGCACGATGATCCGCCCGCTGACGCCTTCGGCCGGGAGCTCGGGGAGGGTCGTCACGACCTGCATGCTGGCACGGCCTCTAACCTGACGCGCCGTGACCTCTGACGCCTTGATCGTCGACGCCCGGGCGCTCGACGGTCGCGCGCTCGGCAAGCGCGGTGCCCTCACGCGACGGCGCCTGCTCGACGCGACGGCCACGCTGTTGGAGGACCGTGGCGTTCGTGACCTGCGCGTCGTCGACATCGCGCGCGCGGTCGGCACGTCGCCGGCCACCTTCTACCAATACTTCCGCGAGGTCGAGGACGCGGTCCTGGCGCTCGCGGTCGACGTCGGTGAAGACCTCGTGCCGGTCGGCGAGCTGCTCGCACGTGACTGGTCCGGGCCTGACGGGCGCGAGCTCGCCCGCGATCTCGTCGACGCGTTCATGGAGTACTGGGACGCGCATCGTGCCGTGCTGCGCACGCGGAACCTCGCGGCACAGGAAGGCGATCAGCGGTTCCGCGAGGTCCGTATCCAGTCGCTGCGTCCGTTGTTCGTCGGCATCGCCGCCAAGGTCGAGGAGGCGCAGCGACTTGGGCGTGTCGACACCGACATGACACCGATCGCGGCCGCGAGCGCGCTCGTGGCGATGATGGAGCGAATGGCCGCGTTCCACCGCGACCTCGAGCCGCTCGGGGTCTCCCGGGCCGAGCTCGCGGCCACGACGTCGCAGATCCTGCACCAGGTCGTCACCGGCGGCTGACGCCGCGACC
>JBBDWT010000034.1:5213-7426 GCA_040902705.1 Acidimicrobiia bacterium
TCAGGTCAGGTCGGTCATGTCGCGCACCGGCGGGATCACGAGCTCGAGGTCGCGGCCGAACACCTTCTCGAAGAGGTCGCGCTTGCGTCGAGCACCCCAGAGCTCGAGCTCCGCGTCGCCCGCGGTCTCGATCTCCACGACCACGAGCGAGGGGCCGACGCGCACGTCGACGTGCTCCACTGCTCCCGCCCGACCCCGGTCGAGGCCGTCGGCGAGGCGGAGGAGGGCGACGAGCGCTCGGAGGCGGTCCGCGTCGACGAGGGGCAGCTCGTCGGTGGCCTTCGGCTCGCCACGTCGGTGCCACCGGGCCATCGCCGCGAGCATCTGGACGTCGTCGGGATCGAAGCCGCGCAGCTGACCGTGACGCACGAGGTACGCGCCGTGCTTGTGGTGTCCCTGGCTCGCGACGTGCTCGCCGATGTCGTGCAGGTACGCACCGAACTCGAGCAGCTCGCGCTCGTCGGCGCCGAGCCCGTGGAGCTCGGTGGTCTGGTCGAAGAGCTCGAGCGCGAGGCGTGCGACGTGACGCGCGTGCTCCTCGGGCCACTGGCACCGACGCGCGAGGCCGAGCACCGACGCCCGCCGGATCGCGCGCGGATCGTCGGACCAGTCGACCGGGTCGTGCCGGCCGATGGCGTCCAGCACGATGCCCTCGCGCAGCGCCCATTCGCTGACCGTCATCTCCTCGAAGCCGAACAGCTCCATCGCGGTCGCGAGGAACGTGGAGCCGGCGGCGATGAGGTCGACGCGCCGTGTCTCGAGGCCCTCCATGCGCAGGCGCTCGTCGGCCGTCGAGGCGATGATCTGCCTGTGCAGCGGGAGGAACTCGTCGTGGGTGAACGTGAGCTGGTTGAGCGAGAGCGGGACGTTCGCGTCGCGGGTCGCCGCGGCCATGCGCGCGAGATCTTCGAGCGTGCCGCTGCTCCCGACGACGAGCTTGGGCTCGAGCTCGGCGACGCGCGCCGCGATGGGGGCGAGGATCTCGGCGATGTGGTCGCGCAGCGCGTGGCGGTCGTGCTTGGAGATCGGATCGCTGTGCACGAACCCGGCGGTCAGTCGACCGACGCCGAGTGGCTCGCTCGCGGCGAGCGTGAGACCGCTCGAGTCGCCGACCATGATCTCGACGCTGCCGCCACCGAGGTCGAAGCAGAGTGCCGGTGCAGGCTCGAGGACGACCGAGGCGCGGATCGCGCCGAAGATCAGCTCGGCCTCGCGGTGGCCGCTGATGACCTCGACCCGGACGCCGGTCTCGGCCTCGATGCGGTCGACGATCTCGTCGCCGTTGGCCGCGGAGCGCACGGCGCTCGTCGCGCACGCGTGCAGCTCGGTGGCGCCGGCGGCCTCCGCGAGGAGACGGAACCGGCGAATCGTGGCGATCATCACCTCGGCCGCGGGCTCGGTGATGCGGCCCTCGCGGCTGACGACGTCGCCGAGGCGCAGCATCGCCTTCTCGGCCGCGATGGGCTCGAAGTGCCCGTCGGGCTGCACGTCGGCGACGAGCAGGTGGAACGAGTTCGTGCCGAGGTCGAGGGCCGCGATCCTCACCGCCGGACCCTCACGTCCCGATCCTCACGATCCGAGGGTAGCGGTACGCTCATCCGACGCCTCGCACCCACCGGTCACCCGGGGGTGACGCCACGGGGGCACGACGAGGCGAACGTTCTTCGGAGGGGATGCGACATGGAGCTCGAGGCCGAGCAGCGGATGCTCATCGACGGGAAGCTCGAGGACGCGTCCTCGGGGAAGACGTTCGCGAACGTGAACCCGGCCACCGAAGAGGTCATCGGCCAGGTCGCCGACGGCACCGTCGACGACATGGACCGCGCGATCGGCGCGGCGCGGCGGGCGTTCGACGAGACCGACTGGGCGACCGACCGCGACTTCCGCAAGCGCTGCCTGCGGCAGCTCAAGGAAGGGCTCGATCGGCACCGGGAGGAGCTCCGGGCCCAGATCGTCGCCGAGGTCGGCACGCCGATCGCGCTGACCTACGCGGTGCAGCTCGACTCGAGCATCGACGACATGCAGTACGACATCGACCTGATCGACTCGTACGAGTGGGAGCGCGACCTCCCCATCCACGAGTTCATGGGCATGCGCAGCGCGCGGCGGGTGTTCCACGAGCCCGTCGGAGTCGCCGGAGCGATCACGCCGTGGAACTTCCCGTTCATGCTGAACGTCTCGAAGATCGGTCCGGCGCTCGCGGCGGGCAACAC
>JBBDWT010000035.1:0-25520 GCA_040902705.1 Acidimicrobiia bacterium
GGGGTCGAGGTCGCGCACGCCCTCCCACGCTTCGGGCACGAGCATCGAGACGACATGGCGGACGTCGCGCCCGCCGCGGAGCAGGAGCTCGAGCGCGGCATCGAGCTTCCCGGAGTCGGAGTCGTTGTGATCGAGGACGGGGCGGAACAGGTCCTCCGGGCCGAGGCCGACCGCCTCGGTGCCGAGGACGCCGCGGGCGAGCATGCGGTGCTCGTTGCCCTGGATCGTGTTGATCTCGCCGTTGTGACAGAGGTACCGGAACGGCTGCGCGCGCTCCCACGCGGGCGCGGTGTTCGTCGAGAAGCGACTGTGAAAGACGACGAACGGAGCGACGACGTCGGGATCGCCGAGGTCGGGATAGAAGGGCTCGAGCCGGTCGCTGATCACGAGGGCCTTGTAGGTGACCGTCGAGAACGACCAGCTCGCGAAGTAGTGGCGCACGCCCGCCTCGCGGCATGCCGCCTCCGCGCGCCGGCGGGCGCGGAGCGCTCGGCGCTCGGCCTCGTCCGCATCGACGTCGGCCGGGCGCGCGAGGAGCGCGTGCAGCATCGCGGGCAGGTCGTCGCGCGCGGCCTCGCCGAGGTGCGCCTCGTCGATCGGGACCTCGCGCCACGCAAGGAGCTCGATGCCCTCGACCGCGCACGCCGCGGCCACCGCGTCTCGCGCGGTCGCGCGCGCGCCGTCGTCGTTCAGGTCGAGGTAGGCGGCCACCACACCGAGCCGCTCGGGCTCGACCGCATGACCGGCTTCCGCGGCGAGGCGCCCGAAGAACGCACGGGGCA
This sequence comes from Acidimicrobiia bacterium, assembly GCA_040902705.1. Classification (GTDB taxonomy): domain Bacteria; phylum Actinomycetota; class Acidimicrobiia; order IMCC26256; family PALSA-555; genus DATBSK01. Next base: position 783 of record JBBDWT010000035.1, read on the forward strand.
AGGGAAAGAGGATCCCGGCGCCGTCACCGGAGAGCCCGTCGGCGGCCACGGCGCCGCGGTGGCGCACGCACGCCAGACCCCGGAGGGCGAGCTCGACGACCTCGCGGCTCGATCGGCCGGCTTCGTCGGTGACGAAGCCGATGCCGCACGAGTCGAGCTCGGGACGCTCACGGCGCGTCAGAGAAGAAGGGTGAAGATGCGACAACTCGGTCTCCCAAGAATGGTGCGGGGGATCGTGCGGACTCGACGTGGGGCGACGACGTTGTCGCAGCCGTCAGGATACCCCTGTCCCCGCCCACCACCTGCAATGGTTCGAGTGCAATGGTTCGAGCCCGATGAGCCTCACCGAGACCGATCACGCGGCACCGTCGCCACCGGTCGGGAGCCCGGTCGTCGCGGTCCTCGGCGGAGGTCAGCTCGGCCGGATGCTCGGTCTCGCCGGCATCCCGCTCGGGCTGCGCTTCCGCTTCCTCGATCCCTCACCCGAAGCGACCGCGCGGGCCGTCGGCGAGCTCGTCGTCGGCGCGCTCGCCGACGAGGACGCCGCCCGGCGCACTGCGGACACGGCAACGGTCGTCACCTACGAATGGGAGGGGGTTCCGGCGGGCACCGCGCGCGCGGTGATGGCCGAGCACGAGGTCAGGCCAGGCCCTCGAGCGCTCGAGGTCGCACAGGACCGACTCGCCGAGAAGCAGACCTTCACCCGTCTCGGGATCGGCGTGGCGCCGTACGCGGCGGTGGACGGGCCCGACGACCTCGCCGGCGCGCTCGCCGCGGTGGGGCTCCCGGCGCTGCTCAAGACGCGGCGCGGCGGCTACGACGGCAAGGGCCAGCAGCTCGTGCGCGACGTCGCGAGCGCGCGTGCCGCGTGGGACGCGCTCGGCGGTGGTGCCCTCCTGGCCGAAGGCGTGGTGCCCTTCAGCCGCGAGCTCTCGGTCATCGCCGCCCGCAGCGTCGACGGCACGACGGCGTGCTACCCGCTCGTGGAGAACCTCCATGAGCGCGGGATCCTGCGCGTGAGCCGCGCCCCGGCACCGAGGGTGCCCGCGGCACTCCAGGCGGCGGGCGAGACCATCGCGACCCGCCTCCTCGACGACCTCGACTACGTCGGCGTGCTCACCGTCGAGCTGTTCGAGCACGGCGGCGAGCTCCTCGCCAACGAGATCGCGCCGCGGGTCCACAACTCGGGCCACTGGACGATCGAAGGTGCCGACACGAGTCAGTTCGAGCAGCACCTCCGCGCCGTGCTCGAGTGGCCGCTCGGGTCGACCGCCGTCCGCGGGTCGGCCGCGATGGTGAACTGCATCGGCGCGCTCCCCGACCGCGCGTCGGTGCTCGCGGTGCCCGGCGCGCACCTCCACGACTACGAGAAGGCGCCCCGCAGCGGGCGCAAGGTCGGCCACGTCACCGTCGTCGCTCCCGACGACGCGGCGCTCGACACCCGGATCCAGCAGGTGCGCGCGCTCCAGCGCGACGACGGCTGACGCCGCCCCGCCTTCCCTCTTCCGCGGTTGGCACGCTGAGGGGCGAAGGATCCCCCTCAGCGTGCCAACGCACGATGGGGGTGCGTCAGGCGATGGCGCCGGCGTCGCGCAGCTTGGCGATCTCGTCGGAGGAGAAGCCGCGCTCGGTGAGCACCTCGTCGGTGTGCTCACCGGGCTTCGCGGGCGCCCGGGTCACCTCGGCCTTCGTCCGCGAGAACCGCGGCGCCGGAGCGGGCTGCAGCACGCCGTCGTGCTCGATGATCGTGCCGCGCGCCTTGATGTGCGGGTGCTCGGCCGCCTCCGTCATCGTCAGGACGGGCGCGAAGCACACGTCGCTGCCCTCCATGAGCTCGCACCACTCGGCACGGGTCTTCGACTTGAAGACCGTGGTGAAGCGCTCGCGCAGCCCGGGCCACCCCGACTTGTCCATCGGCTCCGGCAGCTCCTCGTCGGCGAGGCCGGTGAGGCGGAGCAGCTCCGCGTAGAACTGCGGCTCGAGGGAACCGAGCGCGATCTCCTTGCCGTCCGAGCACACGTACGAGTCGTAGTACGGCGCGCCGGTGTCGAGCACGTTCGTGCCGCGCGCGTTCTCGTCGAACGCACCCAGGTGGCGCAGCCCCCAGATCATCGACATGAGGACCGCGCTGCCGTCGACCATCGCCGCGTCGACGACCTGCCCCTTCCCCGAGCCGCGGGCCTCGAGGATCCCGCAGACGATGCCGAACGCCAGGAACATCCCGCCGCCGCCGAAGTCGCCGACGAGGTTGATCGGGGGCGTCGGCTTCTGGCCCTCGCGGCCGAAGTGCGCGAGCGCGCCGGCGAGCGCGATGTAGTTGATGTCGTGCCCGGCGGCGTTCGCCATCGGGCCGTCCTGGCCCCACCCGGTCATGCGCCCGTAGACGAGCTTCGGGTTGCGGGCGAGGCACCCGTCGGGGCCGACGCCGAGGCGCTCGGTGACGCCGGGTCGGAACCCCTCGAGGAGCGCGTCGGCGCCCTCGACCAGCCGGAGCACCGTCTCGATCCCGTCGGGGTGCTTGAGGTCGACGCCGATCGAGCGCCGGTTGCGATCGAGCACCGGGACGCCACCCGGGTCGAAGCCCCGCTCGACGGACTGGGCGCGGTGGACCCGGATGACCTCGGCGCCCATGTCGGCGAGCAGCATCGCGGCGAACGGGCCGGGCCCGATCCCCACGAGCTCGACGATCGTCACACCCTGCAGCGGGCCGGCCATGTGCGTGCTCCTCGTTCCGTCCGGTGATCGCGCGGGTCCGGCGGGACCCGCGATCCCTGACGGGCGCGTCAGGGCGACCCCGAGAACCTAGACGTGCGCGGCACCAGTCGGTCGGCGAAGCGGGTCAGGACCGGCCCCGCCACGGCCAGGAGGAGCACGTAGGCGCCGGCGAGGGCGCCGAGGTCCGCCTCCACCACGGTGCCCACGGCGAGGCCGGCGATGACGACGGAGAACTCGCCGTGCGACACGAGCGCGGTCCCCGACCGCATCCGGCCCTTGACCCCGACCCCGAGCTGACGCGCCGCGTACCAGCCGGTCGCGGTCTTGGTGACGACGGTGACCACCGCGAGGATCACGGCGGGCACGATCACCGACGGCAGCGTCCCAGGATCGATGCTGAACCCGAAGAGCACGAAGAAGAACGCGGCGAACAGGTCGCGCAGGGGCGTGACGAGCGTGGACGCACGCGCCTGGACCGGCCCCGACAGCGCGATGCCGACGAGGAAGGCACCGATCGCCGCCGACACATCGAGCTCCTGGGCGACGCCGGCGACGAGCAGCGTGCTCCCGAGCACACCGAGCAGCAGGGCCTCGTCGGTCCGCGCGTGCAGCAGCCGCGTGAGGTGCCGCCCGAAGCGCATCGCGACGATCAGCACGGTGCCGACGAGTGCCAGCGCGACCACGACCGAGACCGCGCCCTCCGAGAGCGAGCTCCCCGCCAGCATCACGCCGACGACCGGGAGATAGATCGCCATGGCGAGGTCTTCGATGACGAGCACCGTGAGCACCGCGGGCGTCTCGCGGTTGCCGAGCCGCCCCAGGTCGGCGAGGACCTTCGCGATGACGCCCGACGACGAGATGTAGGTGATCCCGCCGAGGAGCACGACGGCCTCGGTGCTCCAACCCAGCAGGACGCCGGCGAGCACTCCCGGCGTCGCGTTGAGCACGAGGTCGAGGAGGCCGGCCCGCCAGCTCGCCCGTGCGCCTTCGGTGAGCTCTTCGGGCGTGTACTCGAGCCCGAGGGTGAGGAGGAGGAGCACGACGCCGATCTCGCCGGCGAGCTGGAGGAAGTCGCCCGAGATCTCCGGGGTGGCGAGCCCGCCCTGACCGAACACGACGCCGGCGAGCAGGTACGCGGGAATCGGGCTCAGCCCGACTCGGTCGGAGAGGCGCGCGAGCATCGCCAAGCCGAGGATGATCGCCCCGAGCTCGACGAAGGCGAGCGCTACGTCGTGCGATGTCGCGGCGACGATCACCCGGACGGGTGACGCAGCCGCGCCGCGAGCTGCTCGAGCCCTTCGGGAGTCCCGACCGCGACGGCCACCGAGCCCGCGGTGAACGCCGCGGATGCACCCGGGGCTGCGATCGCACCCCCGGCGTCGTCGATGATCGCGACGATCGAGACACCGGTCTCGGTGTGCACCGCTGCGTCCGCGAGCGTCCGACCCGCCCAGTCGGCGTCCGAGTCGACCCGGATCCAGTCGATCGCGAGCCCTTCCACGTTCTGCTGCACCGCGGCGAGCTGCTCGGCGATCCGAGAGGCGCCCAACAGCTCGGCGAGCGTCTGCGAGTCTTCCGGCTCGAGCTCCAGGCTCGCCGTGCACTGAGCGTCGTCGTCGCGGGAGTACATCAGGAGGTCGCGCCGACCCGTGCGGTGCACGAGGACGCCGACCCGTGCTCCCGACGAGGTCGTGAAGTCGTACCGGACACCGACACCCGGGAGCTTCGTCTCGTTGACCACGGCCATGTGCACCACCCTACGATGCGGCGCCTCGGCCGACGACATATGGTCCCACCATGCGCGTCCGTCTCGATCCCGCCGACGAGTACATGCACCCGCTCGAAGCCGCGAGCAACTTCAACGAGAGCATGTACTTCAACGTGTACGACCCCGACGAGCGCGTCGGTGGCTTCCTCCGCCTCGGGAACCGCGCCAACGAGGGCTACGCCGAGATGACCACCTGCCTCTACCTCCCCGACGGGCGCGTCGCGTTCACGTACCACCGCCCCCAGATCTCCGACAACCACGCGTTCGACGCCGGCGGCATGCGCTTCGAGGTACGGGAGCCGTTCGTCGACATCGGCGCGAGCTATCACGGGAAGCTCTGCCTGCTCAAGCACCCGCTCGAGATGGCCGACCCCCGCAAGGCATTCACCGAGAACCCATGGACCGAGTGCGCGGTCGAGCTCGACTACCGCGGGATCTCACCGATGCTCGGCGGTGAACCGGTCAACGACGACGGCTCACCGATCGAGGAGCACCCGGGCGAGGGCTTCGCGCGTGGTCACTACGAGCAGCACGTGGGCGCGCGCGGCATCATCCGCGTCGGCGACGAGGAATGGGAGGTCGACGGCTACGGCCTGCGCGACCACTCATGGGGCCCGCGCTTCTGGCAGTCGCCGTACTGGTACCGCTGGCTCACGGGCAACTTCGGCGACGACGGCGGATTCGTCGTCTCGATCATCACCGCGCGCGATGGCTCGCAACGCGTCGGCGGCGTCTGGCTGGAGGACGGCGAGTACACCCACCTCTCGAGCGCGTCCATCGACACGGAGTGGCACACCGACGACCAGTACCACCAGACGATCCGCGCGGTCGCGACGGTCGGTGACACGGAACACGTCATCGAGGGCACGGTGCTGTCGCTGATCCCGCTGCGCAACCGCCGCACGACTCCCGAAGGTGACCAGCTCGTGACGCGCATCTCCGAAGGCATGACCGAGTGGAGGTGCGAGGGCCGAGTCGGGTACGGGCTCTCCGAGTACCTCGACCAGATCGTCGACGGCACGCCGGTCGGCGTCGCTGCTTGAAGCGCGGCCGACACCGGCCGCGCCGGCCTCGTCACATGGCGCGGAGAGGCCCCGCACGCGCGGCCATGTGCTCGTCGACCGAGAGCCGGCCCGGCCCGGCCCAGCACAGGAACACCATGAGGAGCAACAGCACGGGTCCGTAGACGAGGTGGAACGAGCCGCCCTCGACGCGCCCCGCGGTCGCGAGCGCACCCACCATGTCGAGGGCCAGCACGAACGCCGCGGGCCGCGTCAGGAAGCCCACGACCAGCAGCAGGCCCCCGGCCAGCTCGACGACGCCCACGACGATGACGGCGCCTTCGGGCCACGGGACCTCGAAGCCACGGAAGTCGTGGACCTCCTGCGAGTAGTCGAGGAACTTCCCGGTCGAGACGGAGACGAAGAACGCTCCGGTCACCACCCGCACGGTGGTGACGAGCCATGCCGTGGCGCCGCGGTACCGGTTGGACCGGAGCCTGGACAGGAGATCGGTCATGTGCGGTGTCCGGAGCCGCAGGCCCGCCCGGATGAGGACCGTGCGCCAGGCCCCCGGCCGCGCATCACCAGGACCCGCCCCCACCACCACCGCCTCCACCACCGGAGAACCCGCCCCCGCCTCCACCGCTGAAGCCGCTCGATCCGGAGGTCGAGGGGGGCGTGGAGGTCAGCGTGCCCGACGTCGACATCGTGAAGCCCTCGACGGCATCGGAGAAGACCATGTACTGGAAGGGCGTCGCCGAGCGGTACCAGTAGGTCGTGTCGGTCGGCTCTCCGGCGAGTCCCTCGAACGCACGAGCCCACTTCTCGGTCGCACCGAACACGATCGCGTAGGGCAGGTACTCGGAGAAGAGGTTCTTGCGCTCGGCGAAGCGGGCGCGCTCCTTCTCCGACTCGTCGATGAACCGGCGGAACCCGTTGACGCGCCGGAGCACGGCCGATCCCTTCGCGGTGCGGGACGGCGCAAACCGCGCGCTGAACATCATCACGAGACCGAGGAGGATGACCGGGATCCCGAGGAGCGCGGCGCGGGTGAACGCGGCGAGGGCGATCGTGATGCCGATGCCGACGAGCAGCACGACGAGTCCGAGGCACCCGACCCCGAGCGCGGAGCCGTCGGGGCGCTTGGTGAACCATCCCTGGTTCATCGCGTCGTCGAGGAGCGCCTTTTGGACCTTGCCCATCCGGGTTGCGAACTTGTACTTGAGGTCGGACAGCTCGACCTCGTCGCCGTCCTCGAACAGGGCGTCGAGCAGCTCGCGCTCGTAGTCCTTCAGCTTCTCGTCAGACTTCTCGAGCTTCGTCAGCTTCCAGTCGTTTCGCTTCCACTTGGAGTCCGTCTCGATCTCGTCGATGACGAGGTGCTTGCGGACCCCCAGGTCGACGATCGTTGCGGTCACGTCGAGCGGGTTCGCCTTGAAGTCGACGAGCGTGCCGACCTGGCCGGGGCGGAGATCATCGGGCGGCACGAACTCGACCGGTGTCTCCGTGTGATCGAAGAGCGGTGCGCGCTCCTCCTTCGCATCGGCACCGCCGAACGCCTGGTCGACGGACGAGCCCTGGTAGCGACGATCGCGCGCCTTGCGGAAGAAGAGGAGCGCGAAGCCGCCGACCAGCAGCAGGAGCAGACCCGCGGTGATCCCGCCCGTCGTCGCGTCGAGCGTGAACGCACGCCCGATCGTCTGGCGCTCCTCGAGGATCGGCTTCGGCTCGGGCACGGCTCCCTTGGGGATCGCGACGACCACCGTCACGCCCTGGAAGGGGAACAGGTCGCTCTGCGCGAACCTCGCGACGGACCCGTCGGCGCTCGCGACCTCGCACGGCAACATGGCGCCCGTGGAGCCCTGGAAGCACGCGATCTGCGTGATCGCGGTCGGCGCGACCACCCGGGTCGTGGTGTGATCGATGATCAGCGCCCACTGGTGCCCGATCGAGTTCCAGGAGAGCTCGTCGTGGTCCTCGAAGGCGTTGAGCGCCCCTTCCACGCGGTACGTGATGTCGTACGTGTGCTCCCCGGTGATCGTCCGATCGGGGTCGCCGATCTTGATCCGCTCGTACCCGACGCCGTCCTCGCTGAGCTCCTCGGTCTCGTATTGTGCCGGAGCTCCCTCCGACGCCTTCACGGAGAGGACGTCGAGCTCGTAGACGCGATCGGTGTCGGGCTTCTTCGGGTAGTCGAAGCGCACGGGGATGTCGCGGAAGATGCCGTGCCTCGGAGTCGATCCGAAGTCGTAGTCGATGTGCTCGTGGACCGTGAGCGAGCCATCGGCGTTGATCTGGATCCGCACGCGGTACCCGGGGATCGACTCGAATGCCTGCGCGTACGCAGCGGAGTCGCGCGTCCCGACGGACGCGACCGCCGACGCGCCGGTCACGCCCAGCACCGCGACCGCGACCCCGGCGAGCGCGAGCAGCCGACCGAGGCGCATCCCGAGCACGCTACTAGTGTCGTGCGCTGATGCCGATCCGCATCGTGATCGACACGGTCCACCGCGATGCGCTCGCCGCGCCGAGCGAGGGCCACCGACGCGCTGAGCGACGGTCACCGACGCCAAGAGCGATAGCGTCGCGGGCTCGATGACGCGAGTCGACGAACGCGCGCTCGCCGCGGCGACCGGCCGCCACCTGGCAGCCGACGTCACGACCGACGCGCGGGCGCGCCTCTCGGGAGGCGCGGCGCGCGAGACCTGGTCGTTCGACGCGGTGATGCCCGACGGCAGGCGCCTCGCCCTCGTGCTGCGGCGCGACCCTGGCGCGCAGCACGGACTCGGATCACGGGCGACGGAGTTCGAGGTGCTGCGCGCCGCCACCGCCGCGGGTGTGCTCGCGCCCGAGACCCGATTCCTGCTCGAGCCCGACGACGACCTCGGCGACGGCTTCGTGATGTCCCGCGTCGACGGCGAGACGATCCCCCGCCGGATCCTCCGCGACGACGAGCTCGCCGACGCGCGCGCCGGCCTGGCGGCACAGTGCGGGGAGCAAGCGGCACGGGTGCATGCCGTGCCGCTCGACTCGCTCCCCGAGATCCCGGTCCTCGATGCCGCCGCGCAGCTCGAGCAGTACCGCCAGATCCTCGACGGCATCGGTGAGCCCCACCCCGCGTTCGAGCTCGGGCTCCGCCGCCTGGGCGAGCGCCCTCCCCCGTCGGCCGCGCCGCGCCTTGTCCACGGGGACTTCCGCAACGGCAACCTCGTCGTCGGCGCGGACGGGCTGCGCGCGGTGCTCGACTGGGAGCTGGCCCATCTCGGTGACCCCGTCGAGGACCTCGCATGGTGCTGCGTGCGGTCCTGGCGATTCGGCGTCGTCGACCGCACGGTCGGAGGCTTCGGTGACGTCGACGACCTGCTCGACGCGTACACGGCGGCGGGCGGCGAGGAGGTCGACCCGGAGCGCCTGGCGTGGTGGGAGGCGTTCGGAACGCTGAAGTGGGGGCTCATCTGCGGGATCCAGGCGCACACGCACCTCGGCGGCCTGGTGCGCTCGGTGGAGCTCGCCACCTTGGGGCGCCGCATCGCCGAGACCGAGTGGGACCTGCTGCGCCTCCTCGTGCCCGACCTGCTCGCCGTCTCCGACCGCCTGCTCGCGTCGGACCATCAGCCCGCGACCGACCCGCCCGGCGCCGCGGAGACACCATCGTCGTTCCAGGACCGCCCGACGGCAGCCGAGCTGCTCGAGGCCGTGCGCGAGTTCGTCGAGCAGGACGCGCAGCCGGGCCTCGAGGGACGGGCCGCCTTCCACGCGCGAGTCGCGGTGAACGCACTCGGGATCGTCGAGCGGGAGCTCGTGCTCGGGCCGGCGACCGACGCTCCCGTCACGGCGCGGTTGGCGACCGTGCTCGGACGCCCCGGCTCACCGCGTGAGCTGGCGGACGCGCTCGCGGTCGGGATCCGCGACGGCTCGGTCGACGACGGACGCCCCGACGTCGTCGAGGCGGTCATCGCGCTCGTGCGCGCCAAGCTCGCGATCGCCAACCCCCGGTACGCCGAAGCCTGAGCGGTAGGTTCGGTACGTGCTCCGAGCCGCCGCCGTCGTCGTCGCCGCCGGCTCGTTGGCGCTCGGGCTCATTGCGTTCGCGCCCCCGGTCGGCGCTGCTACCCCGGGCGCGACACGAGCCCAGGCGCAACCCGACCGGTGCGCGGACCGACCCGGGAACCAGAGCCGGCCGTGCGTCGGACCGGTGGTCGACGAGTCGGGAGGCGGAGGCGACACCCTGACGATCGTCGTGTCCGTGGTGGTCGGGCTCGTCGTCGCGGGCATCGCGTTCGTCCTCCTGCGGCGCCAGCTCGCGGCCGGAGGCAGCCACGCGACCGCAGACGAGCAGACGAGAGGCCGCGCCTGATGCGCATCGCCACCTGGAACGTCAACTCGCTGAAGGCGCGCCTCCCGCGTGTCGAGGAGTGGCTCGAGTACGCGGAGCCCGACGTGCTGTGCCTACAGGAGACGAAGCTCGCCGACGACGCGTTCCCGCAGCTCACCTTCGAGGCGCTCGGCTACGAAGCCGCGCACCACGGACAGGGTCGGTGGAACGGCGTGGCAATCCTGTCGAAGGTCGGCCTGCAGGACGTGACGTCGGGCTTCGGCGACGCCATCGACCCGTACGAGGGCGACGCCCGGCTGCTCGCAGCGACGTGCGGCGGCCTCAGGGTCGCGACCGTCTACGTGCCGAACGGCCGCGAGGTCGGCACCGAGTTCTACGACCGCAAGCTCGCGTGGTTCGAGTGCCTGGCCACATGGCTCGACGAGACCACGTCTCCGACCGAGCCGTTCGCCCTGCTCGGCGACTTCAACGTCGCACCCGAAGACCGCGACGTGTGGTCGGTGAAGGCGTTCGAGGGCTCCACGCATGTCACCCCCAAGGAGCGCGCGGCCGTGGCGGCGCTCGAGCAGTGGGGACTGGTCGACGCGTTCCGCATCCTCTACGACCAGGACGAGCTCTTCTCGTACTGGGACTACCGACGAGGCGACTTCCACAAGCACCACGGGATGCGCATCGACCTCGTGCTGGTCACGAAGCCCGTCGCCGAGCGCGTCACCTGGGCTCTCGTGGACCGCAACGCCCGGAAGGGTCAGCTGCCGTCCGACCACGCGCCGGTCGTCGTCGACATCGCCGACTGAGCGCCGTCAGCCCACCTGGCCGGCCTGGCCCACCTGGCGCTCGTACCGGCTCACGGTCCACGTCGCCTCGGCGGTGTCCCCGCAGTACGTGAAGCCGGCGTCCTCGTAGTACGCGCGCAACCGCTCGTTCCCGCTCGAGCAATCGAGCCGCAGGTACGCGCGCCCCGCGGCGGCCGCCATCTCGTCGGCCCACGTGAGGAGCCGCCGACCGACACCCGCGGCCGCTCGCCGCACCGCGACCCGGTGCACGTAGCCGGCAACGGACGGCTGCACGCCCCAGAACAGCTCGTCGCTCCACTGCAACGTGATCGTCGCGACCGCGACGCCATCGCGTTCCGCCAGCCACGTCTCACCGGCATCGATCGACGGACGGAACATCGCGTCGGGGACTCGTGCGGGCCACTGCTCGATCCCCCGAGCGAGGAGCCACGCGGCAGCTTCCTCGAGGACCTCCCGCACGGACTCGACGTCGGCCGCGTCCGCGCGACGGATGTCGACGTCGAGCGGTTCGACCACGACGGCCACGGTATTCAGTTGTCAAAGGGCGGGTGGGGAAGCTCGGGCTCGCGATGCTCGGCTACGGGCCTGCTCGGGGGGCTGGGCCGGCGCGGGCGTCGATCAGGTCGTCCTCGTGGACGAGCCTGAGACCGTCGATCTGGTTCGGGTCGCCGACGAGGTGCCACGGCCCGTGCGGCGTGAGCATTCGGTGGTGGTACGGGCAGACCCGGGCGAGGTTGTCGATCCCGTCGTCGCCGCCGTGACAACACGGGACCAGGTGGTGGATCTGGAGACCGTGCGTGTTGGTGCAGCCCGGGACCCGGCAGTGCGGGTCCCGTTCGATGACGTGCTGCTCGAGCTTCCGCGGGAGGGCGCTGCGCGTGTTGGTCGAGTGGAGCGGCTGACCGTGGGCGTCGTCGACGCGGTCCTTCACCTTCGCGTTGGGAGTGACGGCGTCGACGATCTCGACCGCCAGCTGCATGCCTTCGCAGTCGGCGGACCCGTCGGCGCGTCGGTGGATGACGATCTGCTCCTTGTACTTCCCGGTGAGCTCGGCATCCGCGTACGTGCGGCAGAGGTCGACGAGCGCGTCGGCCTTGCGGTGCTCGAGCGTGTCCCACGCTTCGCCCTTGGTGGGGCGCATCTGCTCCGCCCGGTGGTCGAGCACCTTCTCGACGAGGATCCCGTCGAGATCCGCGAGCCGGAACCGACCGCCGGTCATCCCGGCCTCGGGCTCCCGCCACGTACGCAGCATCCGCGCTGCTCGCCTGGCGCGCGCGTCTGCCAACGTGACGGCTTGCCTGCGCCGCGCCAGCGCCTGGAGATCCGCCGGCGAGATGTTCGGACCGCGCGCGGCCCACTCCCGATCCGTCTCCGGGGTCGCGAGCTCGGTGAGCGGCGCGAGCTGCTCCGCACTCAGCGCACCGGAAGCCATCGTCTCGGCCACCGCGGGCAGCGTCTCCAACGACCGCGCCATCGCAAGGTTCGCCTTGGACGTCCGGCTCGACACCGACGCGTCCGGCATCCGACCGAGCGCGTCGCGCTCGTCGAGCACCTTGAGCACCGCCAGCTCCTCGAGGTGGAGCCGCCGCTGCTCGGCGATCAGCTCGGTGCGCCGTGAGCGCAGCCACTCGGTGCCGCGACACCGCAACGCGTCGAGCTGCTCTCGATACGAACGGCCTCGATGCGTCTGCTGCATCACCACACCTCCTCCACTGCTCGGCGGCGCCGGCACCGCCCGAGGGACGGAACCGACTGCGATCACTGGGGGAAGTCAGGTCACCATAGCGAACACATGTTCGCCTTGTCAAGCGGCCCGAAGATTTCTGCGAGACCTTCTCGATCTGCACCATGGCATCGGGGTGTGACCGGGACCCGAGAGATATCGTCCCCCGCCATGGCTCACGTCCACCACCCGCCCCCCGAGGAGGAGCGCCGACGCCGGCTGAACCTCTGGGTGATCTTCGTCGTCGTCCTGGTGCTGATCGCCGCGGCCGCGCTCGCGCTGGTGCTCGTGCTCCAGGACGACGACTCGAACCATCAGCAGCCGAACACCACGACCACGCTGCAACAGCGCGGCTGACGCCTCGCCGCGTCAGGCGCGCTCGACGCGCTTCGAGCCAGAGCCCTCGTGCCACGACTCGACGACGAGGCGCTCGCCCTCGACCGTCGTGCGTACGATCTCGGCGACGTCGACGCGGAAGAGGTGGAACCGCTCCTCCGGCACCTCCTCGTGGTCGACGGAGAGGCGCGCGACGAACGCGTCGATGGTCGCCTCGTCGAGGACCTCGATCGCCCGACCACCGAGCTTCGCATCGCCGCCCTGCATCTTCGGATCCGCGGTCGCGCTGTGCAGCGCGAACCGGGGATCGCGCTGGAGGTCACGGACCTTCATCGAGTCGAGCATCATGCCGAGCCAGATCTCGTCGTCGTCGAACGTCGCCTCGGTGCCGCTCACCCGTGGAGCACCGTCGCGCCGCAACGTGGCGATGACCTTGTGGACGTGAGCGTCGAAGCACGCCCGCACCGCCGCGGCGAGCTCGGGCGCCGCCGCGCGCACCTCTCCCCATGTCGACATGGCGTCAGATCGTAGCGACGCGCTGTCACACCCGCTCCGTAGCGTCCGGACGACACGTCACGCGCTTCCCCCATCCGTGATCGGAGAAGGGAAGCGCGTCATGCCCAAGTTCAACCGTCAGGGTCGGCGGGAGCTGACGAAGGTCCTCGGCCCGGACGATGCCGCCAAGGTCGTCCGCATCCTCGTCTGCCCCGACCACCACGAGGGGCAGCTCCTGCTGGCGCTCGACTGGAGCGGCGAGGTGTGCGGCGCCGAGTTCCGCTGCCCGTGCGAGCGCTGCGACGACGAGCCGCTGACCGACGGCGCACAGGTCGCCGAGCGGGCCGTCGAGCTCGGCGGTCTCGAGGTCGTCCTCGTGACCTTCGTCGACGACGACCGGCTCGCACCGTCGACAGCCGACGTGGCGCGCTTCGAGGGCCTGCGCGTGGAGTGCGACGACCACGGCATCGAGCTGCTCGACCACCTGCTGTTCTCGGGGCACCGCTGGCGGTCGGTGTGCGAGATCAGCGTGGCGGGCGACGCATGAACCAGGTGGTGAGGCCGTGGGTCTCGACCTCTTCTGCGACGTCGAAGCCGTGACGCCGGTAGAACGCGACGTTGTCGGGCTTGTCGGTCTCGAGCCAGGCGACCTCGCCCTCGGCGTCCATGCGCGCGCACAGCGGGCGGAGGAGCGCGCCACCGATGCCCTGACCCTGGAGGCCGGGCTCGACCGACACCGGTCCGATGTGCCAGTGCCGCTCGTCGACGTCGTGGGTGGCGAACAGCGCCCAGACGAAGCCGGTGCGCGAGTCGTCGCCGGGCGGGCCGACCTCCGACGGGAGCGTGCGCCACTCGGGCGGCGCGACGTGCCCGACGCAGGTCCCGGGCGGGGCGGCACCCGCGACGCCGACCACGTGCCGACCGAGGAACGCGCCGAGCTGCGGCGCCGTCATGCCTTCCATGAAGCCGACGAACACGTCGAGCGCGCTGCCGATGCGCGGCACCGGCTGGTCGCCGGCGGCCCAGCGGAACGTCGGGTTGTCGGAGAGCGCGCGCCCGGCGACACCGCCCGCAGCCGCGAGCTCCTCGGCGGCGAGATCGCGGATCTCGAGCTCCATCACCATGGCTCGCTCACTGCGGGCCGGGATACCCAGCCCGCGGCCGTTCGCTCCATCACCCTGGCTCGCTCACCACGGCTCGCTCAGCCGTGGGCCTTCAGCGCCTCGATGAGCTTCGGCACGACCTTGTGCACGTCACCGACGACGCCGAGGTCCGCGACCGAGAAGATCGGTGCCTCGCCATCCTTGTTGATCGCGATGATGTTGTCGGAGCCCTTCATGCCGACCAGGTGCTGCGTCGCACCGGAGATGCCGAGCGCGAGGTACACCTTCGGCTTCACGGTCTTGCCGGTCTGGCCGACCTGCTTCGCGTACGGCACCCAACCCGCGTCGACGATGGCGCGTGACGCACCCGACGCGCCCTTGAGCAGCTTCGCGAGCTCCTCGACGAGCGGCTCGTAGGCCTCGGCACTGCCGATCCCCCGACCACCCGACACGACGACCGGCGCCTCCTCGAGCTTGGGCCCCTCGCGCTCCTCGACGTGGCGCTCGAGCACCTTGGCCTCCGCGGCCCGGCCGGCGTCGACGCCGTCGAGCTTCGCGACCTCGGCCGCACCGCCGCCGCTCGCCTCCGCCGCGAACGACTTCGGCCGGATCGCCGCGAGGAACGGCTTCTCGCCCTCGAACTCGGTGTCGACGAGCGTGTTGCCGCCGAAGATGGCGTTCTCCACGATCACCTTGTCGCCGTCGACCCGCAGCCCGACGCCGTTGGTGACGACCGGCCGGTCGAGCTTCACCGACAAGCGACCCAGAGCGTCACGACCGTCATAGGTCTGCGCGAACAGCACGAGATCGGGCGACTCCGTCTCGATCAGCTTCGCGAGCGCGGCGGCACCGACGACGCCGTTGAGCACCTCGCCGTTGTCGACGGCGTGCACCTTCGTCGCGCCGTGCTCACCGAGCGCGCCCGCGAGCGCGTCGGCGTTGGCACCGACGAACACGCACTCCACCGCGTCGCCCAGCTCGCGCGCCTTGGTGAGGAGCTCGAGCGTGCTCGTGGCCGGCTTGTCACCGTCGGCCTCGGCGTAGACCCAGATCTTCGCGATTCCCATCTCTCTCGTCCCGTCCCTGTGATCTCTCAGATGACCTTGAGCTGCTCGAGGAAGGCGACGATCTTCTCGTGCGCGTCGCCCTCGTCCTCGATCTTCTCGCCCGCCTCGCGCGCAGGCGCGGCCTTCACCTCGACGATCTTCTGCCGAGCGCCGGCCCACCCGACCTGGTCGGCGGACAGCCCGAGGTCGGTGACCTTCACCTCGTCGACCGGCTTGTTCTTCGCCGCCATGATCCCCTTGAACGACGGGTACCGCGGCTCGACGACACCGGCGGTCACGCTCACCACCGCAGGAAGCGACGCCTCGACCACGTCGTAGCCCGCTTCGGTCTGCCGCTGGATCTTCGCCTTGCCGTCCGCGATGTCGATGTGCTTCGCGAACGTGAGTGACGGCCAGTCGAGCAGCTCGGCGATCTGCTCGGGGACCGTGCCCGTGTAGCCGTCGGTCGACTCGGTCGCCGTGAGCACGAGGTCGACCTCACCGGCCCGCTCGACCGCCTTGGCGAGCACCTTCGCGGTGCTCAGCCCGTCGCTGCCCTTCAGCGCGTCGTCGGAGACGAGGATCGCCTTCGCGGCCCCCATCGCGAGCGCCGTGCGCAGGCCCGACACCTCGCTGTTCGGTGCCATCGAGACGAGGGTCACCTCGCCGCCACCCGCCTTGTCGACGAGCTGGAGCGCCATCTCGACGCCGTAGCTGTCGGACTCGTCGAGGATGAGCTTGCCCTCGCGCTTGAGGGTGTTGGTCGAAGGATCGAGCTCACCCGGCGTGGCCGGGTCGGGGATCTGCTTCACGCAGACGACGATGTTCATGCTGCTCCAGGCGTCGTGGTCGCTCGGGCGCGCCGTCGGCATCGGACGCGCCTCGATACGGCGCAGATTCTTGCCGGTAGGGGCCCGCGCCGTCGAAACCAGGCGGGGGTCCCCACCGCCGGGGCCCCGACGTGGCGTCGTTGCGGGGGCGGGCCGGGGTCGGCCGACGCCGGTCCTCGGGCCTACCGTCGCGACATGCACGTCGACGCCCTCGTGGTCGGAGCCGGACCCGCCGGGATCGCGGCGGCGCTGACCGCGCACACCCACGGCCTGCGCACGGTCGTCGTCGACAAGGCGACCTTCCCGCGCGACAAGACCTGCGGCGACGGCCTCACGGCCCAGGCGCTCCGCCTGCTCGAGCGGTTGGGCGTCGCCGTGCCGACCGTCGGGGACGCGATGACGATCGACGAGACGATCCTCGTCTCCCCCACCGGTCGGCGCGTGCACCTGCCGATGCCGAGCGCCGGCATCTACTCCATGGTCGTCCCGCGCCGGGACCTCGACGCCGCGCTCGTCGAGCACGCACGCCGGGCCGGCATCGAGGTCCGAGAAGGCGCCGCGCTCACGGGGCTCGACACCGACGCCGATGGCGTCCGGGCCCGGATCGGCGACGACGAGATCGTGGCACGACAGGTCGTCGCGGCGGACGGTCACTGGTCCGCCGTGCGGCGCCTCGCCGCGCCGGGCATGCAGACCGACCTCGGCACGTGGCACGCGTTCCGCCAGTACTTCACCGGCGTCGACGATCCCCGTCAGTGGGTCCTCTTCGAGGAAGACCTGCTCCCCGGGTACGCGTGGGTCTTCCCGCTCCCCGACGGCCGGGCGAACGTCGGCTTCGGCGTCCTGCGGGGACCCGGGATCACGGGCAAGCACCTCAAGGCGCTCTGGCCCGATCTCCTGGCGCGGCCGGCAGTGCGCTCGGTGCTCGGCCCGCGCGCCGAGCCCGAGGACACGCACCGCGCCTGGCCGATCCCGGCGGCGTTCGACGCGACCCGGCTCACCACCGACCGCGTCCTCTTCACCGGCGACGCCGCCGGGGTGGTCGACCCGATGACCGGTGAAGGGATCGCGCAGGCGTTGGAGACGGGCGTCCTCGCGGGCGAGGCGATCGCACGGGG
This sequence comes from Acidimicrobiia bacterium, assembly GCA_040902705.1. GTDB lineage: Bacteria > Actinomycetota > Acidimicrobiia > IMCC26256 > PALSA-555 > DATBSK01. The sequence continues at coordinate 18,051 of JBBDWT010000035.1, forward strand.
GGGCGGCGCGGCGCGGGTCGCGCGTCGGTACCGCCGGTCGGTCGAGACGACGCTCGGGCGCGACCTCCGCTTCGCGGAGCTGCTGCAGCGGGTCCTCCGGCGCCCGCTCGGCGCGCGCGCCGCGATCCGCGCCGCCGACCTCACCCCGTGGACCCGGCGCAACTTCGCCCGGTGGATGTTCGAGGACTATCCGCGCGCGTTGCTGCTCACGCCCGAGCGCTGGCACCGCGGCATGTTCACCGGGCGCGGCGCGTACGCCGACCGCTGAGCACGGAGATCCCGGACTCGGAGGCTGCGCGCCGGCCTCAGCCCAGGTCGATGTCGGCGGCCGAGAGGTCGGGGACGGGCATGCGGGCCGTCACGCCGCCGTCGACCGGGATCACCGCGCCCGTGATGAACGCCGCCTCCTCGGAGGCGAGGAACAGCGCCGCGTTGGCGATGTCGTCGGGGACGCCCAGTCGGGTGAGGTGCATCGCCCTCGTCGCGCCTCCGATCACCGGGTCCTCCATCAGCGTGAAGGCCCCTTCGCTCGTGAGGACCATCCCCGACGCGATGCAGTTCGACCGGATGTTGTCCGCGGCGTACTCGACCGCCATCGACCGCGTCAGCGTGTTCAGCGCTCCCTTTGCCGCGGTGTAGGTGTCGAGGCCCGGGGTCCCCAGGATCGATGCGGCCGACGAGATGTTGACGATCGCCCCGCCGCCCGCCTCGGCGATGCGCGGGATCGAGTACTTGCACGCCCAGACGACGGCCTTGAGCGCCACGAGCATGATCGAGTCCCACGCGTCGTTCTCGAGCTCGGTGACGCGCCGGTCCGAGCGACCCGGGCCCATGAGCTCGGTCGGCGCGGCGTTGTTCACCAACGTGGTGAGCTTGCCGTAGCGATCGACCGCGGCATCGACCATCGCGATGACGTCGCCCTCGTCGGCGAGGTCGGTGCGCACGAACGTCGCCTCGCCGCCGGCGTCACGGATCTCCTGCTCGACCTGGTGACCGTCGTCGTCGGTGCGACCCGTCACGACGACCCGCGCGCCCTCTTGCGCGAAGCGCGCCGCGGTCGCGCGACCGATGCCCCGGGTCGACCCGGTGACGATCGCGACCGCACCGTCGAGGCGACCGCTCACCGCGCCACCGCCTCGATCGAGGTGGGACCACCCGGCTCGACGAGGACCTTCACGTGCTCGTCGGCGCGCCGCAGCACCGCGAACGCGTCGGCGACACCGTCGAGGCCCACGGTCCCTGAGACGAGCGGCGTCACGTCGACCTCCCCTTCGGCGATGCTGCGCAGCGTGTCGGCGAACTCCTGCTCGGTGTACGCGTAGACGAAGCGGAGGTCGAGCTCCTTCACGATCGCGATGAGCGGGCGGATCGTGTCGGGCTGCATGCAGACACCCGCGACGACGATCCGCGTCCCGACCGGCACGTCGAAGATCGCCTGGTCGAGCATCCCCGGGACCCCGACCGCCTCGAAGAGCACCATCGGACGGAGCCCGTCGACGCGCCGCCACGCGTCGACGACCGCCTCCTCGGTCGGATCGACGACCACGTGCGCACCGAGCTCGCCGGCGAGCGCCCGCCGCTTCGGCGAGAGGTCGCTCGCGACGATCAGCTCGGCGCCCCCGGCGCGCAGCCACGCGATGATCGCGAGCCCGATCGGGCCGCAGCCGACGACCACCGCGGCGGCGCCCGGAGCGAGCGTGGCCCGGTGCATCGCGTGGAGCGCGACCGCCATCGGCTCGGTGAGCGCGGCGCGTCGATGATCGAGGCCGTTGGGCACCCGCAGGCAGAGCCCGCCGGTGAGGAGCATCCGCTCGGCGAAGCCACCGACCGAGTCGTTGTCGAAGCCGAGCGGCACCAGGTTCGTGCCCCGCACCAGGTAGGGAACGGAGACCACGAGATCGCCCGGCGCGACGGGTGCCTCCGTGGCGGGCCCGAGATCGAGGACCTCGGCGCACCACTCGTGCCCCAGGACGTAGTCGGCGCCCGGGTCGAAGCTCACCTCCGAACCGATCGCCGCGGCGACGTCGACGAGGTGCTCGGCGTGGTCGAGCGTGTGCAGGTCGGACCCGCAGATGCCGCAGGCACGGACCGCCACGAGCACGTCGCCGGGCGTCGGGACCGGGTCGGGCACGTCGTCCACCACGAGGTGGCGCTTCCTGGCGACGACTGCCCGCATCCCCCGGAATGTAGGCCGAGGAGCGTAGGTCTGCGCGGGCGTACGCTCACCCCATGGCTGTCGACTTCACGCTCCCGCCCGACGTCGAAGCGGTGCGCCAGCGCGTCCGCGACTTCATGGACGCCGAGGTCCGCCCCGCCGAGGAGAAGCTCTCCGCCAACGCGGCGCCGGCCGAGCCCGACCGGCGTGACGTCGTCGGCATGATCATCGCCCTGCGGGAGAAGGCGAAGGACTGGGGAGTGTGGCTGCCCCACATGCCCGTGGAGTGGGGCGGGCTCGGGCTCGGGCCGACGGCGATGGCGTTCGTGTCGGCCGAGTCGGCGCGCACGACCTTCGGGCCGTTCGTGCTCAACGCGCAGGCACCGGACGAGGGCAACCAGCACACGCTCCTGCACCACGCGAGCGACGAGCAGAAGGAGAAGTACCTCCGTCCGCTGGTCGAGGGCTTCGCGCGCTCGTGCTTCGCCATGACCGAGCCCGAGGTCGCGGGCTCCGATCCCACCGGCATCCGCACCACGGCGGTGCTCGACGAGGCCGCCGACGAGTGGGTCGTCAACGGGCACAAGTGGTTCATCTCCGGCGCGCGCGGCGCGAAGTTCGCGATCCTCATTGCCAAGACCGACCCCGACGCCGACCCGCCGCAGGCCTCGAACACTGCGTTCATCGTCGACCTCCCTGCGGAGGGCTGGGAGGTCGTCCGCGACATCGAGACGATGGCCGGCGCGCACAACCACTGCGAGATCCAGATCGTCGATCTCCGCATCCCGAACGCGAACGTGCTCGGAGGGCGCGGCAACGGCCACCTGCTCGGCCAGGCGCGCCTCGGCCCGGCTCGCCTCGCGCACTGCATGCGGTGGATCGGGCAGATCGAGACCGCGCTGGAGCTGCTGATCGCGCGCGCCGAGGAGCGACAGCTGCACGGTGCTCCGCTCGCCGACAAGCAGGCGATCCAGTGGATGATGGCCGACTCTGCGATGGAGCTCTACGCCGCGAAGCTGATGGTGCTGCACGCGGCGTACAAGATCGAGCGCGGCGACCCGTTCCGCCAGGAGGTGAGCTTCGCGAAGCACCACGTCGCGAACACCCTCTGGCGTGTCGTCGACCGAGCCGTCCAGGTGCACGGTGCCCTCGGCTACTCGTCCGACACGCCCCTCGAACGCATGCTGCGCCACGCGCGCTCGGCGCGGCTGGTCGACGGCGCCGACGAGGTGCACCAGGCGCTCATCGCCCGGAACGTGCGCGCCGCCTGGGCCGACACCGGCTCGCTCGACGCGGCGACCGGCGACCTCTCCTTCTAGCCCCGCATCACGAGGACGGGCAGGTCTCGTCGAGGACGGCCACGACCGCGTGCGTCGAGATGTCGACGACGCCGCGGACGCAGCGCTCCTGGCCCAGCGAGCTGACCGGCGAGTAGAGGGTCGTGCGATCGCGCCGGACTTCGACGGCGGCGATGTCGATGCCCGAGAGCCCCACCCTCAGCAGCTCGGCCTCCGACGGGAGCAGCTCGGGACCGCTCCCCTGCAGGGCCGCCCGCATGCGCGCCGCCACGTCGTCGGCCTCGCGCTCCACCTCGTTCGACGACCACGCCTGGATGCCGAAGAACGCCCCGAGCAGGACGGCCGCACCGATGCCGATGACGATCAGCCGGTTGCGGCGCTCGTCCAGCCACGGTGATCGCACCCCGAAGACCAGGAGCAGCGCGACGAGCACGACGATCCCGGCAATTGCGCCCAGCACCAGCACGGCCCGAGGCTACGCCCGCCCGATCCGTAGAATGAGGGCGTGACGCCGAGCTGTCCACGCCCGCAGAGAGCGAGGCCATGAAGATGGTCCAGGTCGCCGACTACCTCAAGCTGCCCCACTGGTCGACCGAGATCCCGCTCGACACGCCGCACCTCCGGCTCGACGTGCTGGCCGAGCGGGGGTACGCGGTGCTGACCGACCTCGACCCCGCGCCGCCCGAGGACGAGTTCCTCTCGCTCGAGTACATGGACTGGAAGAGCGGCGGCGACACCAACTTCGCGCCCATCGCGACCGCCGACGGCGAGCTCGACTGCCGTGGCTTCTGGAAGCCGGGTGAAGAGCGCGCCGACAAGGGCGGGCGCTGGACGAGCAACGCCGAGAAGTGCCCCACGCTCGTGGAGCACGTCGAGTCGGTCGGCGCCGACTTCGGCCGCGTCCGGACGATCAAGCTCGAGCCGCAGGGCTACGAGGAGTCGCTGCGCAGCCTCCATCGTGACGACAACAACCGCTTCAACCCCGACGGTGAGGGTTGGGTCGTCCGCCAGTGGATCGAGCTCACGCACAACCCCGACGCGTACATGATCCTCATGGAGCAGGGACCTGACGGGCTCCCCGACCAGAGCACCGAGGTGCACATCCCGATGCACCGCGGTGCGCGCTTCGTCGTCGACACCCAGCGCCTCTGGCACGTCGTCTGCAATCCCGGTGCCACCACGCGCTACGCGCTCATCACCAGCTTCGAGAGCGGACCGGAGCTCGACGCCTGGATCCGCGACAACCTCCCGTCGGGCTCGTCCGACGAGTCAGCTGCTGCGGCCGACGACTGAGCCGTGGACCACGACATCGTCATCATCGGTGGCGGGCCCGCGGGGCTGACCGCCGCCTACATGCTGCACAAGCGGGGCGTCCCGAGCACCGTCCTCGAGGCCGACGGCGTCGTCGGCGGGATCAGCCGCACAGCCACCGCCGAGGGTTGGCGCTTCGACATCGGCGGCCACCGCTTCTTCACGAAGGTCCAGCCGGTGGAGGACCTCTGGTTCGAGATCCTCGGGCCCGACGACTTCCTGAAGCGACCGCGCCTCAGCCGCATCTACTACCGCGGCAAGTTCTACGACTACCCGATCTCGGCGATGAACGCGCTGAAGAACCTCGGGCCGATCGAAGCGCTGCGGTGCGTCGGCTCGTACCTCTGGGTCCGCGTCCACCCGCCGAAGGACACGTCGACGCTCGAAGGCTTCGTCGCGTCGCGCTTCGGCTGGCGGCTGTACCGGCACTTCTTCAAGACCCAGAGCGAGAAGGTCTGGGGTGTGCCGTGCACGGAGATCCAGGCCGATTGGGGCGCGCAGCGGATCAAGAACCTCTCGCTGTTCCGGGCGGTGTGGGAGGCGCTCAAGCCGAAGAGGCTGCGCGCCGGCGCCGACAAGTCGAAGCAGGTCACGAGCCTCATCGAGGAGTTCAACTACCCGAAGTACGGGCCCGGGATGATGTGGGAGCGGTGCGCCGAGATCGTCAGCGCACAGGGCACGAAGATCGTGTTCGACTCGACGGTCACCAGGATCGAGCACGCCGACGGCCGTGCGACGGCAGTCACCGCGGTGACCGACGGCGCGCCCACCCGCTACGAGTGCACCGAGGTCATCTCCTCCATGCCGATCGGGGCGCTGCTCCGAGCGATGGATCCGCCCCCGCCCGACGACGTCGTCGCCGCCGCCGACGCGCTCCGCTACCGCGACTTCATCACCGTCGCGCTCGTTGTCCCGGAGGATGTCGGCTTCCCCGACAACTGGATCTACATCAACGATGCGACGGTCGAGGTCGGGCGGATCCAGAACTTCGGGCGATGGTCCCCGTACCTCGTGAAGGACGGACGCACGTGCCTCGGGCTCGAGTTCTTCGTGTTCGAGGGTGACGACATGTGGACGAAAGCCGATGCCGACCTGATCGAGCAGGGCACGCGCGAGCTGCGCGAGCTCGGCCTGCTCGACGACCCTTCGCTGGTCGAGTCGGGCTACGTCGTGCGGATGCCGAAGGCGTACCCGATGTACGACGCGGAGTACAAGGAGAACGTGGCGCGCCTCGCCGGATGGATCGCCGAGCACGCGCCCAACGTGTATCCGGTCGGCCGCAACGGCATGCACCGCTACAACAACCAGGACCACTCGATGTTCACCGCGATGCTCTCGGTCGAGAACATCTTCGGAGCCGACCACGACGTGTGGGACGTGAACGTCGAGGAGGAGTACCACGAGGAGAAGGTCGCGGCCCCGCCGCACCCGAACCAGTAGCCGGAGACCCCGAGGTGAGCCCCCGCGCCGCAGGTATCGTGCGGCGCAGCGAACCGGGGCCCGAGCGGCCCGGGGCGCAGCCCCGAGAGCGGGAGATTGGTGACATGCGGTTCGGCGTCTTCCTCGCACCCTTCCACGACATCGGCCAGAACCCGACGCTCGCGCTCGAGCGCGACCTCGAGCTCGTGCAGCACCTCGATCGACTCGGCTTCGACGAGGCCTGGATCGGCGAGCACCACTCCGGTGGCTTCGAGCTCATCGCGTCACCCGAGGTGTTCATCGCCACCGCGGCGGAGCGGACGAAGCACATCCGGCTCGGGAGCGGCGTCAACTCGCTGCCGTACCACCATCCGCTCCTGCTGGCCGACCGGTTCGTGCTCCTCGACCACCTGACGCGCGGCCGCGCCATGCTCGGCTGCGGTCCCGGGCAGCTCACCTCCGACGCGCACATGCTCGGCATCCCGGCCGACTCCCAGCGCCCGCGCATGGACGAGGCGCTCGACGTGGTGGTCCGGCTGCTGCGCGGCGAGACCGTCACCGCGAAGACCGACTGGTTCGAGATCAACGACGCACGCCTGCAGCTCGCTCCGTACTCACCGGACGGCATCGAGATGGCGGTCGCCGCCTCGATCTCCCCTGCCGGTCCGCGTGCGGCGGGCCGCTACGGGCTCGGGCTGCTGTCGGTCGGGGCGACGACCGAGATGGGCTTCGACATCCTCGCCGCGCACTGGGACGTCATGCAGGCGCGCGCCGACGAGTTCGGTCAGCTTGCCGACCGGTCCAAGTGGCGCCTCGTCGGCCCGATGCACATCGCCGAGACGAAGGAGCAGGCGCGCCGAGACGTCGAGTTCGGGATCGTGCAGTTCGCGCGGTACTTCCGCCACGTGCTGCCGGTCAGCCCCGTCGGTGACGGCGACGATCTCGAGACCATCCTCGAGTTCTGCGACACGAGCGGGTTCGCGGTCATCGGCACGCCCGACGACGCGGTGCGTCAGCTCGAACGGCTCGCCGAGCAGTCCGGTGGCTTCGGCACCTTCCTCATCTTCGGGCACGAGTGGGCCGACCCCGCGGCGACGCGGCGCAGCCACGAGCTGTTCGCGCGGTTCGTGATGCCGAAGTTCCAGGGGCAGCTCGAGCCGGTGCAGGCGTCGTACGACTGGGTCGCCGGGTCCGGCGGGCGCTTCGTCGCCGCCGCGACGCACGCGATCGACAAGGCGGTCGAGGACCACGCCAAGGAGCAGGCCGAGAAGGGCACGCTCCCCTAGC
>JBBDWT010000035.1:25620-44630 GCA_040902705.1 Acidimicrobiia bacterium
AAGGCGGTCGAGGACCACGCCAAGGAGCAGGCCGAGAAGGGCACGCTCCCCTAGCGACGTCCGGCCGGCTCAGCTCGGCACTGCCGCCGGGTCGTGGCGATCGAGACCGGCGACCTCCCGGCTGCGCCAGTCGCGGAACTGGAAGTAGATGATGACGGCTCCGCTGACGAAGTCGGCTTCGGCAGAGAAGCACATCAGCGCATCAGCACACGATGGTGCGGCGTCACGAAGGCTCGGGCGTCGACACCGGTGACCCGTGGTGCAGCAGCATGCGCCAGCCTTCCTCATCCCGAAGGTACAGGTTCGTGGCCGCGATGTGCGCGCCCGAGAGCTCTTCGGTGTCCATCCCGGCACCCGCTTCGGATCCCGATGCCTGCAGGATGTTCTCGTCGAGGGTCACCCACGCGACATCGTCGACGACCGTGATCACCTCGTCGGTGAGGACGAACTGGATGTAGCCCGTGTTCGCGAAGATCGCCTCCCACGAGCCGATCACGCGCGCCCACCCCCGCAGCGTCGGCCACCCCGGATGCGTGACGCTCGCACGATCGGAGTGCTCCCAGATGTGCGACATCGCGTCGAGGTCGAGGGCCTCGAACGCCGCGTAGTACTCGGCGCTCGCCGCCCTCACCTGCTCCTCGTCGTCCATCGCGCCATGATGTCGGCTCATGGGCTCACCTGTCACGGAATCGGGCACTCCGAGCGCGGCCGAGCGGCCGCTCGCCGACCACGTCGCCGTCGTCACCGGGGCGAGCCGCGGGATCGGCAAGGGCATCGCGATCGAGCTCGGGGCCGCGGGCGCGACCGTCTACCTGACCGCACGAACGGTGGATCCCGGCCCGATCCCCGGCACGATCGGCGAGACCGTGGCGGAGATCGAGTCGCTGGGCGGCACCGGCATCGGGATCGCCTGCGACCACCACGACGACGCGCAGGTGGCCGCTGTCTTCGACCGCGTGCGGGCCGAACAGGGGCGCCTCGACGTGCTCGTGAACAACGTGTACTCCGCGATCGACCTGGCGCCGTGGCTCGGAAAGCCGTTCTGGGAGGTCCCGGTCGACGCATGGGACCAGGTCATCGGCATCGGCGTGCGCTCGCACTACGTCGCGTCCGTGCTCGCGACTCCCATGCTGCTCGACGCACCTCGAGGGCTCGTCGCCAACATCTCGTCGTCGGGGTCGGTGCAGTACGCGCACAACGTGCTCTACGGCGTGGGCAAGGCCGCGCTCGACAAGATGACGGCCGACATGGACCACGAGCTCCACGGCCGTGGCGTCGCCGTCGTGTCGGTGTGGCCCGGGCTCGTACGCACCGAGATCGTGGAGCTCGGCGCGCGCCGCACCGACGACGGTCGCGCCGTGCTCGACCTGCCCGGGGAGGGGACGTTCGACCTCGCCGACGCCGAGACGCCGCGCTTCGTCGGACGCGGCGTCGTCGGTCTGGCCTCGGACGCCGACGTGCGGGCGCTGTCCGGAGGCACGGTGACGACCCTCGCGCTCGCTCAGCGGTACGGCTTCACCGACGTCGACGGGCGCGTCCCGCACACCGCGATCCGACCCGACTGATCACCGCCGTCCGTCGAGTCGCTCGCGGTGGCGGGATCAGCACCAGTCCGCGAGCACCGCCTCACGATCGGCGTCGAGCGCGGGCGCGGGGCTCGGCTCACGCCGATGTCCGGAGATCCTCGGCAGCGGCGATGGGACGACGACATCCCCGATGTGGACGACGCTCTCGCGATCCACGATGTGCGCATCCGCGAGGACGTCGGCGACGTCGTTGACCGGGCTGACACCGACCCGGGCATCGAGGAGCGCGGCGACGACCTCGTCCCGGTCGTGGTGGCCGACCCATGCAGCGACGAGGCCGTCGAGCTCGTCGCCGACGACGAGTCGGGCTGCGGCCGCGCCGAACCGAGCGTGGTCCTCGGGTGTCGCTCGACCGATCATCTCGAGCACGCGCCCGACCTGAGCGTCGGTCGTCCCGGACACCGCGACGTAGCGGTCGTCGGCCGTCCGGTACACGTTGCGCGGCACGCCGCCGTGGACCCGGCTCCCGTTCCGTGTCGGTGCAGGCGACTCGCCGTCCCACCCCGCGAGCGTGCTCGCCATGATCGCGAGCACCGGCTCGTACATGCTCACGTCGACGAACGCTCCTCCACGCCCGCGCGCGTCGCGCCCCCAGCACGCGGCGAGCGCACCGATGACACCCGAGAACGCCGTGATCGTGTCGCCGATCGCGACCGACGCGAGCATGGGTGGTCCGTCGGGCTCTCCGGTCATGTGCGTGAGCCCGGCAAAGGCCTCGGCGAGCGTGCCGGCTCCCGGTCGCTCCGAGTACGGACCGGCGCGGCCGTAGCAGCTGACGCTCACGACGGCGAGACGCGAGTTGATCCCGGCGAGATCGTCCGAGGTGCACCCCCAGCGCTCGCGGACGTGCGTCGGCAGGTTCTCGACGAGCACGTCCGCCGCCTCCACGAGCCGACCGAAGGTCGCGCGATCGTCACCGTCGGCGCGCTCGAGGTCGAGGACGATCGAGCGCTTGTTCCGCCCGACGAGCTCCCACGCGACCGATCGGCCGCCGCGTCGCTGGCCCATCGCGCGCATCGGGTCACCCTGGGGTGGCTCGACCTTGACGACGTCGGCGCCCAGATCGGCGAGCATCGTGGCGATCTGGGGAGCGGCGTAGAGCGTCGCGACCTCGAGGACGCGCAGCCCCGTCAGCGGTCCGAGCTCGGCGCGCGACGCCGAGTGCGGTGCCGTCACTCCTTGAGCTCGACGAGGATCTCGCGGTAGCGCTGGGTCCCGGTGTTCTTGGCGGTCTCGATGCCGCCCTTCTCGATGTAGATCGCATTGCCGGGCGCGACGTCGCCCTCGACCGTCCCGGCCGGGTACGGGCCCGCGGTGTCCTCCTCGAAGATCCCCGCGATCTTGTCGCCCTCGAGCTGGATCAGGAGGTAGTCGAGCGTGTGCTCGTGCACGTCGGACGTCTCACCCGGGGCGAGATCCATCTCCCACACGCGGACACGGTCGTTCTCGAACAGCATGCGAGTCGCCACGTCGCCGAGCGTGCGCTCTGCCATGACGCCCCCCTTTCGTCGCGAGCCGCCGCTCGACTCGCGGGGGCGATCCTACGACGCGTCGCCGCGCACGGGAGCCGGGCGTCGCGCTCTCGCTTCGTCGACGATGCGACGCGCGGTCGCCGCGTCCTCCCAACCGCCGGGCTCGGTCGACTTGCCCGGCTCGACGTCCTTGTAGACGTGGAAGAAGTGCTCGATCTCGTCGAGCAGGAACGGCAGCAGCGTCTGCACGTCCGACAGGTCGCGGAACGCGGCGTAGCGCGGGTCCGTGGCCGGGACCGCGAGGATCTTGTCGTCACGGCCCGCATCGTCGATCATGCGGAAGACGCCGATCGCGCGCACCATCACGTGGCATCCGGGGAACGTCGGCTCGCCGACGAGCACGAGCGCGTCGAGCGGGTCGCCGTCCTCACCGAGGGTCTCGGACACGAAGCCGTAGTCGGCGGGGTACTGCGTCGCGGTGAAGAGCGTCCGGTCGAGCCAGATCGCCCCGCTCGCGTGATCCATCTCGTACTTGTTGCGCGAGCCGCGGGGGATCTCGACGATCATCTCGAACGCGGTCGACTCGTCACTCATGGAATCCGGCCAGCACGCTCTTCCATCGCTCGGGATCGCTGCGGTACGGCGCGTAGAACTGCACGCGGTCGACGAGCCCGCCGTATCTCGCCCGCATCGCCTTGGGCACGGCTTCGGGCTCCGCGACGACCGCGAACGCGTCGAGCACCTCGTCGGTGATGAGCTCGCCCATCGCGACCCACTCGCCCTGCTTCGAGAGCCGGTTGAGCTCGGTCTGGAGATCGCCCCAGCCGTGCAGCTCGAGCACGGGCCGGTACGCGGGCGTCGACCCGTAGAACGCGATCTGCTGCTTCGTGCCTTGCAGCGCGCGCTCGACCTCTTCGTCGTTCGTGCCCGACACGATGAACATCGGCCCCGAGATCTCGAAGTCGCCGCGCTGCCTGGCGCCCTTCGCGAACCCTTGCTCGAGCGCCGGCATCGTGACCTCGCGCACGTACCGCTCGGTGGTGAACGCGTGGAGGATGATCCCGTCGCAGACCTCCCCGGCGACCTCCGTCATCAGCGGACCGACGGCCGCGAGCTGGATCGTCGGGTAGCCGAACGGGTTCGGGCCGGGGTCGAAGAACGGCGTCATCAGCGTGTGGCGGTAGAACTCGCCCCGGAAGTCGAGCGGCATCCCCTCGTTCCAGCACGTCCAGATGGCGCGGATCGCCAGGACCATCTCCCGCATGCGGGCAGCCGGGTGCGACCACTCCATGGAGTACCGCTTCTCGATGTGGGCCTTGATCTGGCTGCCGAGGCCGAGCCGGAACCGGCCCTTCGAGAAGGTCTGGAGGTCGTACCCGATGTTGGCGAGGGTCATGGGGTTGCGGGCGAACGCGACCGCGATGCCGGTGCCGAGATCGAGGCGCTCGGTGTGCTCGGCCGCGATCACCAGCGGGAGGAACGGGTCGTGGTCCGTCTCGGCCGTGAGCCCGCCGTCGTAGCCGACGGCCTCGAGCTCCCGGACCACCCGGGCGACCTCGTCCGGCGTGCCGAGCGGGATGCCTCCGTCCACCTTCATCGCCGGAGCGTATGCGGGGCGACCGGGGCCGCGGGCGAGCGGAGGCGGTCCACGTTGGTGTCACACCCCACCGGTACCCTGCGAGACATGGGCCGATCACTCCCCTACTCGCTCTCCCCGAGCTCGATCTCGTCGTTCAAGGAGTGCCCGCTCGCGTTCCGGTTCTCGTACCTCGACCGGCTCCCCGAGCCTCCCTCCGCAGCCGCGTCGAAGGGCACCCTCGTCCACCGCGCGCTCGAGCTGCTCATGTGCCGCCCGACATCCGACCGCACGGTCGACGCCGCGCTCGCCGACCTCGACCGTGCCCGGGCCGAGCTCTCCGAGCACCCCGAGTTCGCCGACCTCGAGCTCACCGAGGAGGAGCGCACGCGGTTCCACCTCGACGCCGAGCAGCTCGTGCGTCGCTACTTCGAGCTCGAAGACCCGACCACGGTCAACCCGATCGGCCTCGAGCTGAAGCTCCAGGCCGACCTCGGATCGGTGCGCGTGCGCGGCATCATCGACCGCCTCGAGCTCGACGCCGACGGCGAGCTGGTCGTCACCGACTACAAGACGGGGCGCGTGCCGTCGGAGTTCTTCGAGGCGAAGAGCCTCGGCGGGGTGCACATGTACGCAGTGCTGTGCGAGGAGATGCTCGGTCGCCGTCCGGCGCGCGTGCAGCTCCTCTACTTGTCGAAGCCCGAAGCGATCATCGCGACACCGACGGAGCAGTCGTGCCGCGGCACGCAGCGCAAGGCGACCGCGCTGTGGACGGCCATCGAGAAGGCATGCACCAAGGACGACTTCCGGCCGAGCCCCGGCCGCCTGTGCGACTTCTGCGCGTTCAAGGCGTACTGCCCGGCGTTCGGAGGCGACCCCGAGCAGGCCGAGGAGCTGCGCGGTCCCGGCACGGTGATCGAGCCGGCGCTTCCGCTCGGCGTCTGAGGACGCGTCCATGGTGAGCCGCGACGTGCTGTCGGGAGACGCCGAGGCATGGCTCGCCGGCACGCACCTCCTCGAGTGCTGGATCTACGACGAAGACCAACAGTTCGTCGACACCCTCTGGTCCCGCCCCGACTGATCTGGGAGGATTGTGCACACATGACGACGGCAACCTCCCGCATCCCGTCCGCCTCGTCCTCGAGGCTCCGTGGCACGGTGACGGGTTTCTTCCTCGTCGGCGCGAGCCTCGCGTCGTACGTCGTCTTCCCGATCATCACCCTCTTGGTCGGCGTCGTGGTCGCGCTCGTCGGTGCCGTCGGCGGCCTCAGCACCCGGAGCGCTGACCGATCGCACGTCTACGGCCGCATCGCGGTGCTCGGCATGGCATGGGTGGCCGCACCGACGATCTACCTCTGCCTCGTCGCGCTGCGATAGCGCGATCCGAGGCGCGCGTCGCCCACGTCCGCCAGAATGACCGCCGTGGCGGGGCAGCGGTGGTGCCCGGAATGCGGCGACGAGTTCCGCGCCGGCTTCGATACGTGTCCTGACTGCAAAGTCGCGCTCGTGGACGCGCTTCCGGTGATCGTCGAGCTGCCGAAGCCGACCCCGTCGGACCACGACCAGCTCGAGTACGACCTCGCGCTGGTCGGTCGACGAGCGCGAGGCACTCACCTTCCTGTTGCGCAGCGGCGAGGTCCCCTTCGAGTGGACAACGGCGACGACCCTGGTGGCACCGAATGCACGACGGAGCGTGATCGACGACCTCCTCGGCTACATCGAGGGCGAGTCCGAGCAATGGCGTGCCGACGACGACGACGCGACGGCCATATCCCGTCCGGTGGGACAGCCACCGCGCTACGACGGCGCGCACTGGATCGACGAGACGAGTGTGTGGGCGACCTTCCGCGCCGACCTCCGCACAGCGATCCGCGCGTGGAAGGTCGCGCCTGCCCTCCCGATCGTGACGATGATGCTCGTCGCAGTCCAGCGTGCTCTCGGGATCGTCTCTCGCGACATCGATTGGGTGTTCCTCGCGATCGCCGCCATCTCCCTCGCGACCATCGGCTTTCCCGGGGCACAGCGTGTCTGGTACCTGCGTGCGTTTCGTGGCGATGTGCTCGACGCCGCCGAGGTGTGGCCGATCACCCGCGCGTTCTTCGGCCGGTTCTTCGTCCTCGGGCTGGCGACCCTCGTCGTCACCGCCCGGCCGCAGCGACTGGTGACGAAGGGGCGTCAGGTCCCGGCGCGGCGGGCGAGGCGGGTGCCGCGGCTGGCGAGGATCCGTTGGCACGCGGCGCAGTCGACCTCTCGGGGCGGGTCGGCGACCACGAGTCCCTTGCGGCCGCACAGCGACACGTGGTCCCACGTCGGGATCGACCACCCGGGGTACCAGCGCCTCCACCAGCGCCGGTCGGGCGTGCGCTGGTACGCGTAGTGGATGCGCCCGGTCAGGTCGGGGCCGAGCGCGGCCACGAGCCCCGTGGGATCGAGCTCTCGACGGAGCCCGGCTGCTTTCGACCGACGCGACGCGATCGCTGCAGTCAACACCGGACGGCCCCGCTCGCCAAGCGCGGACGACGTCAGCCACCCGAGTCGACGCCGAGGAGCCAGGCCGCGACCTGCGGGAGGATTGCCTCGTCGCCGCTGAGTCTTGCGATGATCTCGTCGTCCCGGCCTCGACGCGCATCGCCTGCTCCCGCGTTCCCAAGGCGGCACGACCGACAAGCACAACGCGGCCGACCACCCGGGCGACCCGGACGACCCGGGAGGCCGCCGGACACGCCGGTAGGCTTTCGCGCGGTGTCCACATTCCGTGACTCGGTCGAGTCGTTCGACGCGCGTGTCGACGGGTGGCTCGACCGCCATCGTTCCCCGGCACTCGATCGGGTCTTCTACGGACTCTCGACCGCGGCCGACCACGGGATGCTGTGGCACGCGGTCGGCATCGCGCACGCGGCGGTGCGCAAGGACGCGCGCTACGCACTCCGGTTCAGCACTGCGCTCGGCGCGGAGTCGGCCCTGACCAACGGTGCGGTGAAGTCGCTGTTCCGACGCGTGCGCCCGCAGGAGCACTTCGAGCACGACGAGCCGCTCCCCTATGGGATGCGCCGGCCCATCACGTCGTCGTTCCCGTCGGGCCACGCTACCGCCGCGTTCATGTGCGCGGGCGTGCTGAGCTCGAGCCGATCACGCGCCGCGGGCTGGTTCGCGCTCGCCGGGCTCGTCGCCGGCAGCCGGGTGTACGTGCGGATGCACCACGCGTCCGACGTGATCGCCGGCGCCGCGCTCGGCTTGGCCCTCGCCCCGATCGCCCGCCGGTTCCTGGACAGAGGAACGCGCAGCAGCCGGTAGCGTGGATCTCCCAGAGCCGGAGGCCACACGATGGCGCGTTCGATCGCGGTCACGTTCGACTACCGCTGCCCGTTCGCCTACAACGGCAGCGCTGCGGCGATCGCCGCGGTCCGGGGTGGTGCCGACCTCGCGGTCCGCTACGTGCCGTTCTCCCTCGACCAGGTCCACGCCGAGGAGGGCGAGCCTGCCGTCTGGGAGCGCGAGCCCGGCAAGTGGGGGACGGGTGTCCTCGCGCTGCTGTACGGCATCGCCGTGCGCGATGCGTTTCCCGAGCAGTTCGACGACGCGCACCTCGCCCTCTTCGCGGCTCGGCACGACAAGGGCCTGAAGCTCGGCCACGAGGACGTGTTGCGCGACGCGGTCACCTCCGCCGGCCTCGACGCCGACGCGGTCGCCGCCGAGGTCTGGAGCGGACGCCCGCTCGCCACGCTCGCGACGGAGCACACCGAGGCCGTCACGCGGTGGGGCATCTGGGGCGTGCCGACGTTCATCGAAGGCGAAGAGGCGGCGTTCGTGCGGTTCATGGAGCGGGGACGCGTCGACGACCTCGAGCGCATGATCGACCTGCTCTCGTGGAGCCGGCTCAACGAGTTCAAGCGTCCCCGCGTCGCCCGCTGACGCCCGCCCGACCGGCGCGCCTCGACCGATCGCGCTCACCGCGGTCGGCGCGGCTCCTCCAGCGTGTCCGCGACCGCCTCGCGCCACTCCGCGTAGCCCGGGTCGCGCCAGGTCCGGTGCTGGCAGGCCGTGTCGAGGTCACTGACGTAGACGTGCAGCGTGGGCGCCTCGTCGGCGAGCTCCAGCAGCTCACCCGCCCGTGGGTGAGGCGGCGCCGCCTCCAGGAGATCGACCAGTGCCACCGAGGCGACCACCCGCGCGCGACACGCCGGGCATGCAGAGACGGTTGCCGCCTCCAGCGCGTCCGTGAGCGTCCACAGTGACATCGCCTCCTCGCGGTCGAGCAGCACTCGGGTGCCGTCGTCGTCGACGAACGCGAGCGCGTCACGGGTCACACCTCCACGGTAGGCGTACGCTCTGGTCCCAGAGGCGTGCTCCTTCCCTCAGATGCGCGCACCTCGTCGTCCGGCTCACCCGCCGGCCGCCGCCACGAGGGGAGGCCGCGCCGAGGGGGTGTCCGCCATCGCCACACCCGCGCACCCGGACCGTCGCGGACTGGCCCTCGGCCTCGCGCTCGTCGCGGTCATGGCCATCGGGATCGCGGTGGTCGCGGGAGGTGACTCCGGGAGGCGCAGCGCTCCCAGCGGCAGCGCCGCGGTGCACGGCACCGAGCCGCCGCCGCTCGACGTCGGCGACGTCGCCCGCGCCGGCGCGGCCTTCGGCATCGCCGCCGAACCCGAGCGCATCGAGGGCGGCTGGGAGGCCGAGGACCGGGTCCGCTCGCTCTACGTCTGGCGCTCGCCCAGCGCGTGGTACGTCCAGTTCGAAGACGCGTCGCTCCTGCTGGGGCCCGCCGCGGACCGCGATGTCGTCTGCGCGGCGCCCGATCCCCCGTTCGGCTGCGGGGTACCCGGCGTCGAGTTCGCGGCCGACATGGCCGCGCGTCCGCCCGACGCGCGCACCGCAGCCCGCGTCGCGCGGGCGACCCTCGCCCGGGCCGGGCTCCTGCCCGGCACCTGGCGTCTGATCACCCTCCCGCCCGGCACCGATGCAGCCCCGTGCCGTCCGGGGCTCGACACTGCGTTCGACTGCACCCGCCAGGTGGTCCCGACCCGCGCGGTGATGCTCACGCACTCGTTCGGGCCGGGAACCACCGCCGCGCGCTGGGGCGTGATCGTCGGCCCTCGCGGCACGGTGCTCTCCGTCACCGGCCGGTTGGCGGAGGTCCGCCACACCTGAGCGTCGTACTGTCCGGTGCATGCGCGCAGTGACGATCGTCGACGGAGCGCTCGAGTGGCGCGAGCATCCCGACCCCAGCCCCGGTCACGGCGAGGTCCTCGTGCGCGTGCACGCGGCCGGGCTCAACGGCGCCGACATGCTCCAGCGGCGCGGGCTCTACCCCGCGCCGCCCGACGCACCCGCGGACATCCCCGGCATGGAGCTCGCGGGGGAGGTCGTGGCGCTGGGGCCGGACGCTGCCCGCTTCGCAGTCGGCGAGCATGTCATGGCCGTCGTCGGGGGTGGCGGGCAGGCCGAGCTCGCGGTCGTCCACGAGCGCCTGGCGGTGCCGGTGCCCGAAGGCCTCCCGTGGAACGAAGCCGGCGGCTTCCCCGAGGTGTTCACTACCGCGCACGACGCGCTGTTCGGCCAGTGTGCGCTGACGTTCGGCGAGCGCGTCCTGATCCACGGTGCCGCGGGCGGGGTCGGCATCGCGGGCGTGCAGCTCGCGGGGCGCGCCGGCGCGCGGGTCGTCGCGACGGTGCGGGCCGAGGAGCTCCGGCCGGGGGTCGCCGAGATCGGTGGAGCCGCCGGCGTCGTCGAGGTGTGCGCACCCGACGCCTTCGCGGACCGTGGTCCCTTCGACGTGATCCTCGAGCTCGTGGGCGCGCCGAACCTGCCGGACGACCTCGCGGTGCTCGCGACCGGTGGCCGCATCGCCGTCATCGGCGTGGGTGCGGGAGCGAGGGCCGAGGTCGACCTGCTCCGGCTGATGGCGACGCGCGGGCGGATCCACGGTTCGACGCTGCGGGCCCGACCACTCGAGGGCAAGGCCGTGGCCGCACGCGGGATCGAGCGCTCGGTGCTCCCCCTGCTCGCGACCGGCGAGGTGCGGGTCCCGATCGCGGCCGAGTACCCGATGTCCGAGGCGGAAGCCGCCTACGAGCGCTTCACCGCCGGCGCCAAGCTGGGCAAGGTCGTGCTGATCGCCTGAGCGGGGGCGCTCACCGCATCACGATGACGTTGACCCTCGGCGGCTGGTTGGCGGAGTCGACGGTGAACGGCCGCTTCTCGTCGACGCCGATCACCCAGATCACCTTGTCGTCGGTGAGGTCCTCGGGCGTGGGGTCCTCGTAGTCCTTCAGCCACTCCACGATCTTCACGGGCCGTCGGGGCTCGAGTGCCAGTCGCTGGTTCCCCCTGTAGGTGAGGCGGCCCGAGCCGGCGAAGCGTCGGTCGACCGTCGCCGTCGGCTGGAACTCGATGTAGAGGTACGCCTTCGCTTCCTTGAAGCCCTCCGTCGTCGTGTTGATGCCCTCGACGAACGGCGGCTTCTTGTACTCGACCGTGTACGCGGGCGGGAGATCGGGACCGTCGCCCGGGTCGAACACGAAGCTGATCTCGTCGTAGCAGACGGTCGGCGTGACCGAGGCCTCGACGAGGTACTCCAGGACGAAGCTCTTGGCGACGTTCCGGAACCGCTTGCCCTCCGACGCCACGATGTGATCACAGCCGGGCCCGGTGTCGACGCGCTGCTGCGGCTGCTCGAACGTCTTCTCGGGCTCCGCCGCGCTGCTGCACGCCGCGGCCACGATGACCAGCACCGCGAGCGCGACGACGACACGGAGGCGAGGCCGCATGAGGTCAGCGTAGAGGGCGGTACGATCCGCGAACCGTCGCCGCACCACGGCGGCACGTGACCAGCGCCACACCCGACTCACCCACCGACTCACCCCATCGACTCACCGGAACCAGGAAACGGGGACACCTGTGGCACCGCTCGCCGACCACGACGTCGTCATCGTCTCAGCCGTCCGCTCGCCGCTCGGCAAGCGCAACGGGGGCCTCGCGACCGTCCATCCCGCCGATCTCCTCGGCGCGGTCCAGCGCGAGGCGGTGGACCGAGCCGGCGTGGCCCCCGAGGTGATCGGCCAGGTCGTCGGCGGCTGCGTCTCCCAGACCGGCGAGCAGACCTTCGACATCGCCCGCACTGCGTGGTTGGCCGCGGGCCTCCCGATCGGTGTCGCCGCCACCACGGTCGACGCCCAGTGCGGCTCGTCGCAGCAGGCGACCAGCTTCGCCGCGGCACTCGTCAAGGGCGGGGTCGTCGACGCCGCGCTCGGCTGTGGCGTCGAGTCGATGAGTCGCGTGCCGCTCGGTGCGGCCGTCCAGGCCGGCCCGGGGCGGCCGATCCCCAAGAGCTACTTCGCGCAGTACGAGTACGCGACGCAGTTCGAGGCGGCCGAGCGGATCGCCGACAAGTGGGGCATCACCCGCGGCGACTGCGACGAGCTCGGGTGCGAGTCGCAAGCGCGCGCCGCGACCGCGTGGCAGGAGGGTCGGTTCGAACGTGAGGTGCTCCCGATCGACGCGCCCGACCTCGACGACGACGGCAAGCCGACCGGCAGCACGCACCACGTCGCCCGCGACGAAGGGCTCCGCGAGACGACCCTCGAAGGGCTGGCGAAGCTCAAGCCGGTGGCGCGCGACGACGGCGTGCACACCGCGGGGACGTCCTCGCAGATCACCGACGGTGCGGCAGCCGTCGTCCTGATGACGGCGGCACGCGCCAAGGAGCTCGGCGTCACGCCGAGGGCCCGGATCGTCGACCAGTGCCTCCTCGGCGTCGACCCGGTGATGATGCTCACCGGCCCGATCGACGCGACCCGCCGCATGCTCGACCGGACGGGGCTCACGATGAGCGACTTCGACACCGTCGAGATCAACGAGGCGTTCGCCTCCGTCGTGCTCGCGTGGGCGCGTGAGCTCGGGCCCGACATGGCGAAGGTCAACCCCAACGGCGGCGCGATCGCCATCGGTCACCCAGTGGGCGCGACCGGCGCGCGCCTCGTGACCACGGCGCTCCACGAGCTCGAGCGCACCGACGGGACGTTCGCGCTCGTCACGATGTGCTGCGGGGGCGGGCTCGGCACCGGCACCGTGCTCGAGCGAGTATGACCACCCTCGGCGAGCGACTCGGCTACGCGCCCGACGCCAAGCTCCTCATCGTCAACTGCGACGACCTCGGCTCGTCGCGGGCGGCGAACGTCGCCGTGTACGACG
This sequence comes from Acidimicrobiia bacterium, assembly GCA_040902705.1. Lineage (GTDB taxonomy): Bacteria > Actinomycetota > Acidimicrobiia > IMCC26256 > PALSA-555 > DATBSK01. The sequence goes on from JBBDWT010000035.1 coordinate 38,448, forward strand.
CGCTCCGCAACGGCCTCGCCACCAGCGCGACGTTGATGGTGCCGTGCCCCTGGGCACGCGATGCCGCAGCGTCGTGGCGAGGCGAGGACGTCGGGGTGCACCTCACGCTCAACGCGGAGTGGGAGACGTACCGCTGGGGTCCGATCACCCGTTCGCCGAGCCTCCTCGACGGCGACGGCGGGTTCCCGCGCACCATCGAGGACACGTGGGACCACGCCGACGTCGAAGAGGTCCGGCGCGAGTGCCGCGCGCAGATCGAGCGCGCGATCCTCTGGGGCTTCGACGTGAGTCACATCGACAGCCACATGGGAACGTTGCAGCTCCGGCCCGAGTTCTTCGACGTGTACCTCGAGCTCGCCGTCGACTTCGGACTCCCGCTCCGCATGGGGTCGGCGGGCGGCGAGAAGCTCGTCGGCTTCCCGTACCGCGAGCTCGCCGAGGCCGAAGGCGTCGTGTTCACCGACCAGTTCGTCCTGTATTCGGGAGTCGGGGCCCGCCGGCACATCGAGCGAACGTTGTTCGACCTGCGGCCCGGCGTGACCGAGGTCTATCTCCACCCGGCGATGGACACCGACGAGCTGCGGGCGTCGCACCCGGACTGGGCGGGACGCGTCGAGGATCACGCCTTCCTCTGCAACGATCCGTCGCTCCCCGCCCTCATCGAGCGGGCGGGGGCGACGCTGATCGGCTACCGCGAGCTGCGCGCGCTGCAACGCGCGGCGTAGTGGCACAGCAGCGTCTCGCGCCCGATGAGCTCGCTGCGCTCTGCGCGGCCGCGCTCCCCGACGAGCGCCTGACGGCCGACGATCTCCGGACCTCCTGCTTCGAGGCCGGCGGCGAGGTCGTCGGCGACGCCGACGCGGCCTGCGCGTTCGTCGTCAAGGACTTCGGCGGCGTCAAGGTGGCGTGGCTCCTGCTCCTCGCGGTCGCGCCATCGGCGCAGCGGTGCGGACGGGGCCGGGCCCTCGTCGACGACGTGCTCGCGCGATGCCGAGCGGAGGCCGTGACCGAGGTGCACACGGGCAACTGCGCACCCCGCTATGTATGGCCGGGGGTCGACCTCGCGAGCACGGCGGCGCTCGCCTTCTTCCAGGCTCTCGGCTTCGAGCCGTACGATCACGGCCTCAACATGCTGCTGTCGACGTCGTTCCGCGCCGATCTGCCCGCCGGCATCACGATCGAACGCGAGACCGGCGACGGCGCGGTGGAGCTCGCGCGTCGGGAGTTCCCGCACTGGGAGGACGAGATCGCGCGCGGCATCGAGCAGGGCACGACCTTCGCGGCGCGCGATGCCGACGGCGAGACCGTCGCGTTCGCCGCGCACTCCGTCAACCGGCACACCTGGATCGGGCCGATGGCGACCGACCCCGCACGTCGCCACCGGGGGATGGGGCACGCGATCCTCGCAGCGCTCGCCGAGGACATCGGACGCACCCACCACGTCGACGACGCGGAGATCGCGTGGGTCGCGCCCGTCCCCTTCTACGCAAAGGCGGGCGCGACCGCGCACCGTGCGTTCCGCATCCACCGTCTCCGGCTGTGACGCCAGAGCACCCGGGGACGGGGCTCAGAACTCCGTGGCCTCGCGCACCTTCTCGCCCAGGGCCTGGTACTCGGGTGAGCTCGTGAGCGGGAGCAGCTGCATCAGCTTTCCCATGTTGCCGGTCACCTTGATGCGCCCCTGCATGAACGCGGCGTTCGCCTCGAGCTCACCCTTCGCGGTGGCGACGGAGTCGTCGTAGGTCATCGCCATGGTGAAGTCGGCGTCGGCGATCTCGCCGAGCTGGCTCTCGAGCAGCTTGCCGCGCTCGAGCACCCAGTAGTACTTGATGTCACCATCGGGCCCGCCGCTGACGACGTACTGCACCTTCGCCGACGCGCCGACGCGCTCGGGCTGGTCCTTGGCGAGCTCGCGCCCCTGGTCGAGCCATTCCTGCGTCAGGTACTTCGCCACGTTCGTCTCCCCTGCTCGTCATCCACCTGCTGCTCGGATCGTGCTCGGCTCCGGCCGGACGCCGGCGAACAGGTCGTCCTCGGTGTCGGGGGGCGGCACCGGGCCGACGTTCGAACGGGCGAGGGCGTACTCGTCCCAGGGGAAGATCTCGCGAATCCTGTCGTCGGGGAGGCGCATCCAGTGGCCGTCGGGGTCGACCTGGGTCCGGTGAGCGAGGAGGGCGGCACGGCGGGCGTGGAGCCAGTCGCCGACGTCCACGAACGTGGTGAACCGGTCCTCGCGGTAGGGGAACCCGCGCTCGAACCAGTGCGTGTACGGGCTCTCCTCGCCGCGGCGGATGTGCTCGTCGTGGAGCGCCTGGACCCGACGGCGCGAGAACCCCGTGTAGTACAGCTTCGACGGCGTCCACGGCTCGCCCGCGTCGAGGAACGCGTCGGGATCACCGGCGGCCGCGAACGCGGGCAGGGAGATCTCGTGCACCCGGATGTGATCGGGATGCGGGTAGAACTGTCGGTCCTCGGCGTAGGTGACGATCACCTGCGGCCGTTCGGACCGGATGATCGCGACCAGCCGGCCGACGGCTTCGTCGAGCGGCGCGTTCGCGAAGTTGTCGGGTCGGTGGTTCACATCGGTGTCGGGCATCCCCGAGTCGTGGTAGCCGAGCAGCCGGACGGCGTCGTACCCGATCGCCTCGGCACTCGCGTCGAGCTCACGCATCCGGACGCCGGTGAGGTCAGCGCGCACCTCGGGCGTGTCCATCGCGGGATTGAGGATGTCGCCTGCCTCCCCACCCGTGCAGCAGACGAGCACGGTGTGGACACCCTCGTGGTGGTAACGAGCGATCGTCGCGCTGCCCTTCGATGCCTCGTCGTCGGGATGCGCGTGCACCGTCAGCACGCACAGCGGGTTGCCGTCACGATCGACGGGACGCTGATCGACGGCGCGCACGCGTTCGGGGGTTGCCATCACGCACGACGTTATCGGCCCGGCGCGGCACCGATACAGTCGACGGGTGCCGCGCCTCGACCGTCTCCGCTCGGCCATCGCGTGCATGGCAGCCGCGCTCGCCGCCATGACGACCCTCGCCGGACCCGTCGGCGCGGCGGCGCCGGCCTCCGAGACCGCACGCGTGCCGCGGTCGGCATCGCCCCTCGAGTGGGAGCGCTGCGGGGGCGGGTTCCAATGCGCGACCCTCACCGTCCCGGGCGCCTACGCGGATCCCGGCGCCGGCGACGTCCCGATCGCGGTGACGCGCCGCCCGGCTGACGACCCCGACTCGCGCGTGGGATCCCTGGTCGTCAACTATGGCGGCCCGGGCGACGCGGGCACCGAGACCATCCGCTTCGCCGCCGACTCGATGCCGCCGGAGATCCGCCGCCGCTTCGACATCGTGTCGTTCGACCCGCGCGGCACCGGACGCTCGCGACCGGTCGACTGCGTCGACGACGAGACGTTCGAGCGGGCGTGGTCCGAGGACCCCACACCGAACGGGCTCGACGAGCTGCCTGACTTCTACGACGGCACATCGTCCGGCGTCGATCTCGTCGCCGAGTGCATCGCCAACCACGGCGACTGGCTCGCGCGCGTCGGCACGCGCAATGTCGCACGCGATCTCGACCGCTTGCGCGAAGCGCTCGGCGACCCCAAGCTCAACTTCCTCGGCTACTCCTACGGCACGGTGATCGGTGCCGTCTACGCACAGGAGTTCCCGCAGCGGATCCGGAGCATGGTGCTCGATTCGGCGGTCGACCTCTCGGCCAGCATGGCGAGGCAGCAGCTCGACAACGCGGCCGGGTTCGAGGCCGCGCTCGACGAGTTCCTCGCCGACTGTGCGCCCCGCAAGAGCTGCGCGTTCCGATCTGACGGCGATCCGATGCAGGCACTCGAAGAGCTGCGGGGCCGGTTCGAGTCGGGTTCGAAGATCGCGGGGAACGACGACCGCGAGGTGGGTGTGTCGGAGTTCTACACCGCGCTGCTCACGGCCCTGTACTCGCCCAGCGACTGGTCGTTCCTCGCGGACGCGCTCCACCGGGCGGCTGTCGACGACGACGGGTCGGGGCTGCAGATCCTCAGCGACATCTACGCGGGCCGGAGGGACGACGGGACCTACACGAACCTCCAGGAGGTCATCGGCGTCGTCGTCTGCGACGATCAACCCGAGCCGGTCCCCTCGTTCGACGAGTTCCGCGCGAGCTACGCGGAGCTCACGCGCGACTACCCGTTCTTCGGCGCCGTGCTCGGCGGCTCTCCGCTGGGCTGCGACCCGCGCCTCCCGGCGCCCCACGCCGACGAGGTGCTCGGTGACGTCCAGGCTCCTGGCGCGCCGCCCGTGCTCGTGATCGGGACGACGAAGGACCCGGCGACGCCGTACGCGGGGGCACAAGACCTCCAGGACCGCATCGCCGGGTCGCGGCTGGTCACGGTCGACGGCACCCGCCACGGGAGCTACGCGACGGGCAACACGTGCGTCGACGGGATCGTCGATCGGTACCTGATCGCGCTGAGGGTGCCGAAGACCGACCCCCGCTGCTCCAGCTCCTGACCCGCGTCAGGACGGCGCCGCGCCGATGGCGCACATGTCCACGCGTCCGATGTCGCGGACGCGGCGAGTGGACACCCGCCGGACCACGAACCGCGGGTCGTGCTCGAGCGCGGTCGCGAGGTCGGCGGGGGCGAGCACCGTCCCGGGCCGCGCCAGCTCGGTGAGCCGTGACGCGAGGTTGACGACCGGACCGAAGTAGTCGCCTTCGCGCGCCACCAGGTGCCCCGCCGCGATCCCGGCGCGGGTGTCGGGAAGCAGCTCGTCGCCGGTCGATCGCTCGGTCAGTGCGACGGCGATCGCCGCCGCCGCGACCTCGGTGTCGGTCACGAACATCACCTCGTCACCGATCGTCTTCACGATCCGCCCCCCTCCGCTGACGACCGTGTCGTGCGCGATGTCGCCGAATCGGCGGAGGAGCTTCGCGAGCTCGTCATCATCGAGCTCTTCCGCGAGCGCCGTGTACCCGACGAGGTCGACAAACCCGACCGCTCCGCGCAGCGTCCCGGGCGCCTCCGGGTCGGCGCCCGCGAGTCGCCGCCACACCGCGGCGCGTAGCTGGATGCGGAAGACGTGGCTCACGAGCCGCTCGATGGAGTCGAAGTCGACCCGGTCCGCAAGCATCTCGGCGAGAACGTCGTCGCTCAGCTCGGCGTCGCGCGCGCGTCGGAACGACAGCGCGATGTCGTCGGTCACGGAGTCGGCGACCCGTGCGAGCGCCGAGCTCACGACGCGCGCCTGGCTCAGCGCGACATCGAGCGACCAGTCGATGACCAGCGGCCGCGTGAACGTGTCGATGAACGACCGCATCGTCTCGGCGTCCGACTCCGTGAACGCCGGGAGATCGTCGGGGAAGTCCGGGAAGCCGAGGGCCCGCCACACCGCCCGAGCCGTCTCGACATCGGTCCCACCGTGCTCGGCGAGCTCGGTCATCGTGTAGCGACGCGCTCCGGGCAGGATCTCGCGATCGAGCACCAGCAGGGCCAGGTAGCGCCCCCGGGCAGCGTTCTCGATCTCGGCGTCCGAGGCGCCGCGGCGCCGCAGGAAACGCCGGAGCTGGCGCTTCACGCCGACCTCGGCACGTCCTTCCACGGGAGCTCGCGCGAGTTGTCCGGCTCCTTCGGCAGGCCGAGCACGCGCTCGCCGAGGATGTTGCGCATCACGTTCGATGTCCCCCCCTCGATCGTGTTCGCCTGGGCCCGCAGGAACCCACGCACGATGTCACGGTCGTTGTCGGCGACGTCGCTCAGGAAGCCGAGTGCCCCCTCACGGCCGAGCGGCCTGCCCTCCCACGCCATCGAGCCGGCACCTTCGAGCTCGACCGCGACCTCCTGGAGCCGCTGGTTGTACTCGGCCTGCATCAGCTTCGTGATCGAACCTTCGGGCCCGGCTTCGGCGCCCTGCTTGCGCTTGTCGGCGGCGCGCTGGTTCGTGAGCTTGATGAGCTGCCCCTCGATGTGGAGCTGGGCCAGCTGCTGGCGGTGGAGCGGATCGGTCGCCGGCGAGTGGCGAGCGATGAGCTTGTCGATCGCGCTGCCGCCGACCGCGTCGCCCGACAGCGAGCCCGCACCCGACAGCGCCACCCGCTCGTTCATCAGCGTCGTGATCGCGACGCGCCATCCCTCACCTTCGGGGCCGACGCGCATCGAGTCGGGGATGCGCACCCCTTCCATGAAGACCTCGTTGAACT
>JBBDWT010000036.1:0-7385 GCA_040902705.1 Acidimicrobiia bacterium
AGCCGGTTCGAGTTCGTCTCGTCGGGGCAGAAGAGCCGGAAGTTCGCGGCGTCGGCGTTCCGCACGAAGATGTCGCGCATCAGCTCGCCGAGTCGGCGCGTCGACTCCTGCAGGTCGGCGCCACGCTGGCGCACCTCGATCGCGTAACCCGAGTAGTCGGGCAGCACGAGCGGCTCGAGGAGCAGACCGCCGTTCGCGTGCGGGTTCGCGCCCATCCGCCGCGCCCCGTCCGGGGCGAGCGCGGTGAGCTCGCCCCGAGGTCGCCCGGCGTCGTCGAAGAGCTCGTCGGGACGGTACGAGCGCATCCACTCCTCGAGCATCCGGAGATGGTCCGGGTTGGTCTTCGGCTCGGCGAGGGGAACCTGGTGCGCGCGCCACGTGCCCTCGACCGGCTCGCCGTCGACGACCTTCGGGCCGGTCCAGCCCTTCGGTGTGCGCAGGACGATCGCCGGCCAGCGCGGTCGCTGCGTGATCCCGTCCGCCCGGGCGGCGCGCTGGATCTCGGCGATCGCGTCGAAGCACGAGTCGAGCGTGGCGGAGACGTCGCGGTGCACGGCGGCGGGGTCGTCGCCTTCGACGAGGCGGACGTCGTAGCCCCACCCTCCGAGCAGCGCGACGATCGCCTCGTCGCTCGCGCGTCCGAGCACGGTGGGGCCGGAGATCTTGTAGCCGTTGAGGTGCAGGATCGGCAGCACCGCGCCGTCGCGCGCCGGGTTGAGGAAGTCGATCCCCTGCCACGACCCGTTCAGAGGAGCGGTCTCGGCCTCGCCGTCACCGATCACGCACGCGACGACGAGCTCGGGATTGTCGAACGCGGCACCGAACGCGTGCATGAGCGCGTACCCGAGCTCGCCGCCTTCGTGGATCGAACCGGGCGTCGGCACGCTCACGTGGCTCGGCACACCACCGGGCGTCGAGAACTGACGGAAGAGCCGGTGCATGCCCGGGGCATCGCGGCTCACCTCGCGGTACACCTCGCTGTACGTGCCTTCGAGCCACACGTTCGCGAGCAGCGCCGGTCCGCCATGACCCGGACCCGTGATGTAGATGACGTCGGAGTCGCGCGCGCGGATGACCCGGTTGAGGTGGGCATAGATCAGGCTCAGCCCGGGCGACGTCCCCCAGTGACCGAGCAGCCGCGGCTTGATGTGCTCGGGCGTGAGCGGTTCCCGCAGCAACGGGTTGTCCTGCAAGTAGATCTGCCCGACGGTCAGGTAGTTGGCAGCCCGCCAGTACGCGTCGAGAAGGTCGAGTCCGTCGTCAGCCACCGGGCCCAGATGCTACCGATGGTCGCGCCATCAGCCGTCGATCGCCCAGTGGAACGTCGCGTGAACGACGAGCGGCGAGTCGGGGCCGACGACGTGCGGGGCGAGGTTCAGCTCGTCGGGCGGGCCCGACTGCGGCTCGACGCACACCGCTTCCTCGGGCTCGGTGTACACGACCACGTCGGGGCAGTCGGTCTCGATCGTGAGCGTCGCGGCCCCGGGCCACTTGAGCATCGCGGCCGGGGTGCCGAGGTCGGTGAAGCAGTCGTCCCACGGCGGCCCGTGCACCGGGATGAGCTCACCGGTGGGGATGCCGTCGTCATCGAGCTCGTACATCCGATCGGCGTGCAGGTCGAGCTCGACCGGTCCGCCGCGTGCGAGGTCGCGGTGCCACCACGGGTGCCACCCGCACGACGCGGGCATGGAGACGCCGCGCGCGGCGTGCACCTCCATCGTGAGCGCCAACGAGTCGGGGGCGAGCTCGAGGGAGTACACGACTCGCCCGGGGAAGGGCCACGGGTCGTTGAGGTCGACGGACAGCACCGCGCGAGTCGGGTCCTCGTGGTCCACGTGCCATCGACGGTCGCGCACGATGCCGTGGATCGCATGCGGCGGCTTGTTGCGCGGGAGCTGGTGCTCGACTCCGTCGAAGGCGAACGAGCCGTTGCGCACACGCCCGGCCCACGGCGCCATCGGGAAGCAGCCGTAGTTGTGGTCATCGACCTCGGGCGGGACGAGCAGCGCGAGGCCGTCGACGTCGATCCGCTCGATGTGCGCACCGCCCTCGGGCGCGACGACGACGCGAGCAGCACCGGCTTCGAGCGCGAGCACAGTGATCCCGACCCGGCTCAGCCGAGGCGCTCGATGACCGTCGCGTTCGCCTGGCCACCGCCTTCGCACATCGTCTGGAAGCCGTACCGCCCACCTGTCGCTTCGAGATGGTGCAGCATCGTCGTCATGAGGCGCACGCCACCCGCGCCGAGCGGGTGCCCGATCGCGATGGCGCCACCACGAGGGTTGTACTTCTCCGGATCGGGCTTGAACTCTTTCGCCCACATCAGCGCGATCGCGGCAAACGCTTCGTTGCACTCCATCGCGTCGAAGTCGTCGATCGACATGCCCGACCGGTCGAGGAGCTTCCGGGTCGCCGGGTTCGGTGCCGACAGGACGAGCACGGGGTCGTCGGCGACGACGGCGAAGTCGACGAAGCGCGCTCGGATCGGCAGGCCGAGGCGCTCGGCCGTCTTGCGCTCGGCGATGATCATGGCGGCCGCGGCGTCGCTCATCTGCGACGCGTTCCCGGCCGTGATGTCGGGTGCGGGCTGGTCCTCCGACTCCCACGCGGGCTTGAGCGCCGCCAGGCCTTCGAGCGTGGTGCTGCGCCGGATGCCCTCGTCGGCCTCCAGCATCACGCCGGTCTCGACACCCTCCTCGTCGCGCACCGGCACCGGCAGGATCTCCTTCGCGAAGTGCCCGTTGTCGGTGTTCTCCGCGGCGCGGCGCTGGCTCTCGAACGAGAACTCGTCCATCTCCTCCCGGGTCACCCCGAACTTGTCGGCGAGCACCTGCGCGACCCAGAACTGGATCCCGAGCACGCCGTTGCACGCCTCGAGGAACGCGGGCGAGAACGGCCCGGTGCCGCCACGCGCGTTGCTCGACATCGGCGCCCGGGTCATCGACTCGACCCCGCACGCGATCGCGAGGTCGTACGCACCCGCCATCACTCCCTGCGCGACGAAGTGCATCGCCTGCTGCGACGAGCCGCACTGACGGTCGACCGAGGTCGCGGGGACGTGCCACGGGAGTCCGGCGGCGACCCACCCGTTGCGGGTGATGTTGCAGCCCTGCTCCCCCGCCTGGGTGACGCAGCCGCCGACGACGTCCTCGACCAGCCCGGGGTCGACGTCGTTGCGGTCGAGCACGCCCCGCAGCGCGTGCGCGAGCAGGTCGGTCGGGTGCCAACCCGCGAGCGCGCCCTTGCGCTTCCCGATCGCAGTTCGCGCGGTGTCGACGATGACCGCCTCGCGTGGAGACGCGACCAAGTTCATGAGCACTCCGTGGTGAGCGGGCGGGTCGACGGTGCGTTCGACCAGGGCTTCGAGTGGACGACCGCCGATGCTATCGGTGGCGCTCGATAACCTGCCGCGCATGCGGATCGCGGTCCTGGTAAAGCAGATCCCCGCGTTCGAGGAGATGGAGCTCGGCCCCGACGGACGCCTCAAGCGCGACGGGCTCGACCTGGAGATGAATGCGTACTGCCGGCGTGCGGTCTCCCAGGCCGTCGACCTCGCCGCGGCGGTCGGCGACGGCACCGTCACCGTGTTCACGCTCGGTCCGCCCTCCGCGGTCGATGTCCTCCGCGAGGCGATCGCGTGGGGGCTCGAGGCCGCGGTCGAGATCGATGGCGTCCTGATCACCGACCCTGCCTTCGCCGGCTCCGACACCCTCGCGACGGCCCGCGCGCTCGCGGCCGCGATCGACCGGGACGGGCCGTTCGACCTCGTGCTCGCCGGCCGCAACTCTGTCGACGCCGACACCGGCCAGGTCGGGCCCGAGCTCGCGGAGCTGCTCGACCTGCCGTTCGCGACCGGTGTCCGGCACCTCAGCGTGAAGGGCTCGACGTTCCACCTGCGATGCGAGCACGACGACGGCTTCGTGCAGCTCGAGATCGACCTGCCGCTGGTCGCCTCCTGCGCCGAGCGGCTGATCGATCCGTGCAAGGTCCCGCCCGACCTGCGCCAGGTCGTGCCTCACGAACGCATCCGGACGATCACCGCGGCCGACCTCGGCGCCGGCCCGTGGGGTCAGGCCGCGAGCCCGACCGCGGTCGGCGAGGTCCGCGTGCACCGGGTCGAGCGCGAGCACCACCGCCGCACCGGGACCCCGGCCGAGCAGGTGCACGAAGCGGTTGCACGTCTCGTCGAGCGGGGCGCGCTCGACGAGCCCGTCGACGACCCCACCGCCATCGAACGCGTGCCCGACACCGGTGGTGCCGACCCGGTCATCGGCATCGTCGTCGAGCCCGATCGCGCGCGCTTGACGCGCGAGCTCCTCGGCGCGGCGGCCGTGCTGGCGAGCTCGCTCGGCGGACGCGTCGCCGCGCTCACGCTCGAGCCGCCGTTGCCGGCCGTCCTCGGGTCGTGGGGTGCCGACGACATCGTCGCCATCGAAGGGGAGCTCGTCGCGGAAGACGTCGCGCGCGTCGTCGCCGAGTGGGCCACGGATGTCGCGGCATGGGCCGTCCTCGTCCCGAGCACCGCGTGGGGGCGCGAGGTCGCGGCGCGCGCGGCTGCGCGGCTCGGTGCCGGGCTCACCGGCGATGCGGTCGGCCTCGAGGTGGCCGACGATCGACTCGTCGCCTGGAAGCCGGCGTTCGGCGGTCAGCTCGTCGCCGCGATCACCGCATCATCGTCGGTGCAGATGGCGACGGTACGCAGCGGCATGCTGCCTCAGCTCACGCCGCGGCCCCGCACCGCGTCGCTGAGCACGCTGACCATCCGTCCCCGCAACCGCGTGACCGTGGTCGGACGGACGCGCGACGATGACCTCGACACGCTCGCGGAGGCGCACGCGGTCGTCGGTGTCGGCCTCGGCGGGCTGAGCCCCGACGACTACCCGAAGCTCGATCCGCTCCTCCACGCGCTCGGCGCGGAGCTCGGTGCCACCCGGAAGGTCACCGACAAGGGCTGGATGCCACGGGCCCGCCAGATCGGGATCACCGGCCGGACGATCGCGCCCCGTCTCTACATTGCGCTGGGCACCAGCGGGAAGTTCAACCACATGGTCGGGGTGCGCCGCGCGGGAACGGTGCTCGCGGTCAACACCGATCCCGACGCACTCGTGTTCGACTCGGCCGACATCGGAATCGTCGGCGACTCGCTCGAGGTCGCGGCGCTCCTCGCCGACGAGGTCGAACGAGTGCAGGCACGGGCAGGCACCCGCGGGTGACGCCGCGCGACGAGCGCGACGCCACCCACGGAGCTCCGACTTACGCCTGGGCTGTGTCGCGACCGGCGTACACGACGAGCGCGTAGATCACGAGCGCGTCGAGGATGATGACGAGCAACGCCTGGATCGGGAACGCGAACGCCCACGCCATGTTGAGGATGATCGACACCGATGCCACCAGGATGCCGACCCAGCGCGCCCACTGGGCCCGGCCGAGCACCGCGAACCCGGCGATGAGCACGATGATCCCGCCGATCAGGTAGATCCAACCCCACGTCTCGAGGTCGGTCTCGTACAGGAGCTCACTGATCTGGCCACCCGCGGTGTCCTTGTGGTCGAGGACCCAGAGCCCGTCGATGATGTGCAGCGCCCCGCTGATCGCGAGGATCACACCGGCGAACCCGACCCACCCGGCGCCCTTCTCGGCAACGCTGCTGCTAGTCGTGGTGGAAGCCACTCACTACCCCCTGTGTGCTGCCGGGGCCGGCGGCCCCGTGCTGGATGTTCAGACTCGCGTCAGGCCTCGGTGGTTTCGCTCTTCGCCGGTGGGCGCCAGAAGGTGGCGAGAAAGGCCGCGGTCCCGAGGATCCCGACGCCGAAGCTGATCAGCAGCGCCGTCTTGGGCTCGAACGGGAACGACAGCCCGAACGCGTCGTCGAGCGACCACTTACCCGGCCCGAGTGCGCCGAGCGCGAGCGCCAGGACGCCGAGCGTGCCGACGTACTCCCAGCCCTCCCCCTTGTTGAAGATGAAGAAGCCGTTCTTCCAGTGGTTCGTCACGAGCGCGACGAACCCGATCGACGCGGCCGCCGCGTACGCGAGCGGGGTGAAGAGGCCGACGACGAGCAGCACGCCGGCGCCCAGCTCCGTCAGCGTGACGTTCCACGCCTGGAGCTTCCCGTTGCGCATCCCGAGGCTCTCGAACCAGTTCGCGATGCCCGGTCCGGTCCGGACCGAGGTGAGGTGTCGCCAGCCGTGGGCGAACATGACCGCACCCACCCAGACGCGGGCGACCGCAAGCGCGATGTTCAGCGCGTCGATGTCGTTCATGGGCGTGACCCTACACAGGCGGGCAGCGGACCGCGTAGGCTGACACGAGCGTCAGGGGACGTTCGAGTCCACCGGGGGGTCATCCGCGATGCCGAAGGCCGAAGATCTCATCCTGATCAGCGTCGACGACCACGTCGTCGAGCCACCGACGCTCTTCGACGACCACCTTCCCGCCAAGTGGAAGGACGCCGCGCCGAAGCTCGTGCACAAGGACAACGGCACCGACGTCTGGCAGTACGAAGGCGCCGAGATCCCGAACGTCGGGCTCAACGCCGTCGCCGGCAAGCCGCCCGAGGAGTACGGCATCGAGCCCACCGCGCTCGCCGACATCCGCAAGGGCTGCTGGGACATCCACGAGCGCGTCAACGACATGAACCGCAACGGGCTGCTCGGCTCGATGTGCTTCCCCAGCTTCGTGCAGTTCTGCGGGCAGCTGTTCTCCCGCTCGAAGGACCTCGACGTCGGCCTCAACCTCCTGCGCGCGTACAACGACTGGCACATCGACGAGTGGTGTGGCACGTACCCCGGTCGGTTCATCCCGTTGTCGATCCCGCCGATCTGGGACCCCCAGCTCATGGCCGACGAGGTCCGGCGCGTCGCCAAGAAGGGCTGCCACGCGGTCACGTTCTCCGAGGACCCGGCCAAGCTCGGGTGGCCGCACGTCTTCGGCGGTCACTGGGACCCGTTCTTCCAGGCGTGCGAGGAGGAGGGCACGGTCATCTGCCTGCACATCGGCTCGTCGTCGACGACGCTCGCCCTCGCCGAGGGCGCGCCGATCGACGTGATGATCACGTTGACGCCGCTCAACACGATGCACGCGGCGACCGACCTCGTCTGGTCCGACGTGCTGCGCCGCTACCCGAACCTGAAGTTCGCGCTCTCCGAGGGTGGCACGGGGTGGGTGCCCTACTGGCTCGAGCGCATCGACTACACGTACCAGCAGCACCGCTTCTGGACCGGCCAGGACTTCGGCGATCAGCTCCCGAGCCAGGTCGCGCTCGACCACTTCAGCTTCTGCTTCATCTCCGACCGCGCCGGCGTCGAGGACCGCCACCGCATCGGCATCGACAACATCACGTGGGAGTGCGACTACCCGCACTCCGACTCGACGTGGCCGCACTC
>JBBDWT010000037.1:0-1146 GCA_040902705.1 Acidimicrobiia bacterium
TGATCGTCTCCGGCTTCGTCGAGCCGATCACGAAGGAGCTCCCGCTCGAGTACGCCGTCGAGATGAACAGGCTGATTCAGCTGCAGATGGAAGGCTCCGTCGGTTGATCACCGTCGAGCGGACGGACTTCGTGTCCGTGCCGGTCGCGGACATGGCGCGGGCGCGGCAGTTTTACGCCGAGACGCTCGGACTGCCTCCGGTCGGCAAGACCGACGACGCGTGGCCCGAGTTCCAGCTCGGTGAGAACGTCAGCCTCTACCTGATCGACCCGGCGAACATGGGACAGCAGTTCACCACTCCCCACACCGCGCAGATCGCGTTGCGCGTCGCCGACGTCGCGGCCACGCGGGCCGAGCTGGAGGCGAAGGGCGTCGAGTTCCAGGGCGACATCCTCGACACCGGCGTCTGCCACATGGCCTTCTTCGCGGACAGCGAGGGCAACGCCCTGATGCTGCACCGCCGTTACGCGCCCTCGAGCTGATGCAGGTCGAACGAGTCGATTTCGTGTCGTTCCTGACACAGGACATCCAGCGCGCGCGCAGCTTCTACGCCGACGCGCTCGGCCTCGGGCTCGAGACCGAGGGCGAGTCGGACATGGAATTTCGTTGCGGTCAGGTCACGCTCGACATCTTCGACCCGTCGAGCATCGGCCAGGCGTTCGCGCCGTCGCCCGCCGGCCTCGCGCTGCGCGTTCCCGACGTCGATGCGGCCCGCGCAGAGCTCGAGGCGAAGGGCGTCGCGTTTGACGGCGACACGATCACGACCGGCGTCTGCAAGCAGGCCTGGTTCAAGGACCCGGACGGGAACGTGCTGATGCTGCACCGGAGGTTCGACGCGTGACGCGCCTGGACCTGCTCGAGCGCTACCGCGCGCTGCCGCTGCCGACGACGAAGGACGAATCGTGGCGCTTCACCGACCTGAAGGGCTTCGATCCGGAGACGTTCTCGGCGAACGGCGCGACCGAGGTCGCAGCCGCTCCCGCTCTGCTCGAGCTGGAGGCGGCCGGCATCGTCCGCGTCTCCGAGGGCGGGCTCGAGATCGACCGCGCTCCGGACGGGATCCGCTTCGAGCCGCTGGCCGACCATCCGCAACTCGGCGAGCTCGTCGGCTCGGACGAGAAGTTCGCGGCGCACAACGCCGCCGAGT
>JBBDWT010000038.1:0-43965 GCA_040902705.1 Acidimicrobiia bacterium
CGAGCTCCAGATGGCGCAGATGAACCAGCGCCTGTCCGGCATCGACACCTTCTTCCTCTCTACCAGCCCGCAGTACTCGTTCCTCTCCTCGAGCCTCGTGCGCGAAGTCGCGCGCTACGGCGGCGACGTGTCGAGCATGGTGCCGCCGGTGGTCGCCAAGCGGCTCGCCGAGCGGTACGGGGACACACCCAATCCGGCATGAGCGAGCGCGACGCCAGCGCGCTCGAGGACCTGCTGTTCGATCTGCGGGATCTCATCGAGACCGCGCGGACGATGCCGATGTCGGCCTCCGTGCTCGTGAACCGCGACGAGGCGCTCGCGATCGTCGAGGACGCGCTGAACACGCTTCCCGAGGAGCTGCGCCGCGCGCGCTGGCTCCTGAAGGAGCGCGACGAGTTCCTCGCGCAGGCCAAGCGCGACGCGGACGTGATCGTCGACGCCGGGCGCACGCAGGCCGAGCGGATGGTCGAGCGCACCGAGATCGCCCGCGAGGCCCGCCGATCGGCGGAGCACGCGCTCGCCGAGGCAGATGCGGATGCCCGTCGCCTCCGTCACGAGGCGGAGGACTTCGTCGACTCCCGCCTCGCCCGGTTCGAGGAGATGCTCGGCCGGACCCTCGCCGCGGTCCGGAGGGGCCGCGACCGCCTTCAGCCCGATCTGGCGGCGATGGACGCCGAGGACGCCCCGCCGGAGGACGACGGCCCCGGTCTCGGACGGGGGTTCTTCGACCAGGACGGCCGGCCGCAGCCCCCGAGGCCCCCGATCACGCCCTAGCGAGGCCCCGCAAGGGTTTTCGGCGGTCGCGCTATCCTGGTCCGCTGCCGCGTTCTCGAGTCAACCGATCCGAGCGCGAGCCACCCGCCGCACCCCATCCGCCGCACCCCAGGGCAGCCCGGTGCACCGGTCCATTGGTATGTCCGAACTCGCCATCGATGTCGCCGATCTCGTCACCCACCCGGGCACCCGGCGCGACGTCACCGTCGGTGCCGAGCTCGACGCGCTCCGCGGCTCGTCGGCCGAGATCGTCGGGCCCGTCGAGGTGGCGGTGTCTCTCGAGCGGATCAGCGAAGGCATCGTCGTGCGGGGCCGCGTCTCGGCCCGCTGGCGCGCCGAGTGCAGCGTCTGCCTCCGCGACGTCGAGCACGACCTCACCGTGCACGTCGACGAGCTCTTCGAGCCCACGCCGGTCGAAGGGGAGACGTATCCCCTGGAAGGCGTGGAGCTCGACCTCGAGCAGATGGCGCGCGACGCGCTGCTCATCGAGCTCCCGCTGGCGCCGCGCTGCGACGAGCCGTGCGCGCCTTCCGATCCCGTTGCATCCGCCGCTGACGAGCCGGCCGACCCTCGCTGGGCGCCGCTCGCCGAGCTCGAGCTCTGATCCACAGCCAAGGAGTCCCTGATGGCCGTCCCGAAGCGCAAGACGCCCCGGTCGAAGACGCACTCGCGTCGTTCGGCGAACCGGAAGCTCGTCGCGCCCCCGCGCTCGCTGTGCCCGAACTGTGGCACCGCGAAGATCCCGCACGTCGTGTGCCCCACCTGCGGTTGGTACAAGGGTCGCCGGGCCGTCGAGGTCGACTGACCGCGAGGATGATCATGAGCGGCGAGCGGCCCGGAGGGCGCCGGACCGGCGAGCGAGCGCGACCGTGGTGACGGCTCGGGATGGGACCCGCGTCGTCGCCGTCGATGCGATGGGCGGCGACCGCGCACCGGGCGAGATCGTCGCCGGCGCGGTGCAGGCCGTCGAGCAGCTCGACGTGCGGGTGCTCCTCGTCGGGCGTACGAGCGAGATCGAGCCGCTGCTCGACGGCGCGTCGTCCGACCGTCTCGAGGTGGTCGACGCGGCGGACGTGATCGCGATGGACGACGAGCCGCTCGGTGCCGTCCGCAAGCTCAAGGACTCGTCGATCGTGCGCGCGGTCGAGACCGTGCGCGAGGGACGTGCCGATGCCATCGTCAGCGCGGGCAACACCGGCGCGGTGACGGCGGCTGCGGTGCTCCGGCTCGGGCGCTTCAAGGGCGTCCCCAGCCCCGCGATCGCGTGCCCGCTGCCGATCCCGCACCACCACCCCCAGCTGCTCGTCGACGGCGGCGCCGTGGTCGACCCTCCGGCGGAGCGCCTCGTGCAGTACGCGCTCATGGGCCGGGAGTACGCGCAGGCCCGCTGGGATATCGCCGAGCCTCGGGTCGGCCTGCTGTCCAACGGTGCGGAAGCCGGCAAGGGAGACGAGCTGCGCAAGCTCGCCCACCCGCTGCTCGAGCAGGTCGACGGCTTCGTCGGCAACGTCGAAGGCAGCGACTTCCTCGACCCCGACATCGTCGATGTGATCGTCACCGACGGGTTCACCGGCAACGTCGCGCTGAAGAGCCTCGAAGGCGCGCTGCGCTCGATGGCAAAGCTCGTCTTCGGCGTGCTCGACGCCACGCCCGAGGCCCGCGAGGCCGCGAAGGTCGTGATGCCCGGGTTCCTCGAGCTCGCCGGGTCCTACGACCCCGACGTCAGCGGCGGCGCCGCGCTGCTCGGCGTCAAGGGGCTCACCATCATCTCGCACGGGTCGTCGTCGGCGCTCGCCATCGTCAACGCGATCGCGGTCGGCGCCGAGTGCGCGCGACGCAACGTCGTGGCCCGCCTTCAGGAGGCCGTCGCCGGTGCCCGCTGAGACGCACGTCGAGCAGACGCCTCTCGGCCCCGACGAGGTGCTCGCGCTCATCCGCGAGCGGCTCGCCGAGATCCTCGAGATCGACGGAGCGCGCGTCACCCTCGACGCGCGCTTCGCCGAGGATCTCGAGGCCGACTCGCTCGCGCTCATCGAGCTGGTGGAGGTGCTCGAAGCCGAGCTCGGCGAGCGAACGGTCGGGTTCAGCGTCGACGACGAGGACCTCGCCGAGCTGCGCACCGTCGGCGAAGCGGTCGACTACGTCGTGGCGCGCCTGGGGGGATCGGGATGACGCGCGACTCGGCGGTGGCTGCACTGGAGACGGCACTCGGTCACGAGTTCCGCGACCGCGACCACCTCGAGCGAGCGCTCGTGCACCGATCGTTCTGTGCCGAGCACGCCGACGCCGAGTCGAACGAGCGCATGGAGTTCCTGGGCGACGCGGTCCTGGGCCTCTCGGTCACCGACCACGTCTTCGCGGCGTATCCGTCGCTGCCCGAGGGCGAGCTCGCGAAGCTGCGCGCGTCCGTCGTGAACGCGGAGGTGCTCGCCGCGCTCGCGGTCGAGATCGAGCTCGGGGCTGCGCTGCTGCTCGGCAAGGGAGAGGACACATCGGGCGGCCGCACGAAGGCGTCGATCCTCGCCGACGCGATGGAGGCGGTGATCGCCGCGGTCTACCTCGACGGCGGCTGGATCGCGGCCGATGAGCTCGTGCTGCGCCTGCTGGGTGAGCGCATCCGCGAGGGCGCGACCGGTCCGGGCGGGCACGACTACAAGACGCGGCTCCAGGAGCTCGCGGCGCGCCGGTACGACCAGCTGCCGCGCTATCAGGTGCGCGCGGAGGGCCCTGACCACTCGAAGCAGTTCTTCGCATCGGTGGCCATCGGCGGCGAGGTCCGGGGCGAGGGTGAAGGTCGTTCGAAGAAGCAAGCAGAGCAAGCTGCCGCACGCGCGGCATGGGAACGCATGGGTGTCGACGCCGACGATGCGCTCGCCTCCAGCCCGATCGGCGTGGGAGTGGACGATGCCTGAGCTTCCCGAAGTCGAGGTCGTGCGCCGCGACCTCGAGCGCGAGATCACCGGTCGGCGGGTGAAGGCGGTCGAGGTCGACGGCATGCGCTCGGTTCGCCGCCACCACAACCGTAAGCAGTTCATCAACCGGCTCGAGGGCAAGAAGATCGTCAGCATCGATCGTCGTGGCAAGTACATCCTCGCCCGGCTCGATGGCGACGACGTGCTCGTCATCCACCTCGGCATGTCGGGGCAGCTGCTGCGTGCGAAGACGTCGCGCGAGACCCGACCCAAGCACACGCACGTCATCATCACGTTCCAGCAGGGTGGTCAGCTTCGCTTCGTCGACCCGCGCACCTTCGGTGAGATGTTCGTCACCGAGGTCGACGCGCTCGCCAAGGTGAGCGAGCTCTCGCATCTCGGCCTCGACCCGCTCGAGGCGCCGATGTCGTGGGAGACGTTCGGCACGCTCATCTCGGGGAAGCACGCCAAGCTGAAGTCGCTCCTGATGGACCAGAAGTTCGTCGCCGGCATCGGCAACATCTACAGCGACGAGATCCTCTGGGGTGCCGGCCTGCGTTGGGACCACATGAGCGACTCGCTGTCGTCGCAGGAGGTGCGCCGTCTCTACCGATCGATGGTCGAGACCCTGCAGGACGCGGTGAAGTACCGCGGGTCGTCGCTCGCCGACCAGCAGTACGTCGACATCTTCGGCAAGCCCGGGGAGTACCAGAACTACCACAAGGTGTACGCACGCGAAGGCGAGACGTGCCGCCGCTGCCGCCAGCCGATCGTGCGCGAGCGCGTAGGTGGTCGTTCCACGTACTACTGCCCGGCCTGCCAGGTGTGACGTCGTCCGACGGACGCGTCCGTCGGCGCGTCACGATCTCGGGTCGCGTGCAGGGCGTGTGGTTCCGTGACGGCTGCGCGCGTGAAGCGCAGGCGCGCGGCGTCGACGGGTGGGTGCGCAACCTTGCTGACGGACGCGTCGAGGCCGTGTTCGAAGGTGACGCACCGGCGGTCGACGCGATCGTCGAGTGGTGCGGCCACGGACCGCAGCGGGCGACGGTGCGTGCCGTCGAGGTGGTCGACGAGCTCCCGATCGGTGCCACCGACGTCGGCGGCTTCGCGATCCGCTGAGGTGCCCGACCCCCCGAATCGTCCCTGACCTGCCCCGATGCGCCGTCCGCGGGGCCTCCTGACCGCATCGCTACGATCCGGCGCAGGGGAAGGAGTCCGCCGCGTGTTCCTCAAGTCGCTGACGTTGAAAGGCTTCAAGTCGTTCGCCGACAAGACGGTGCTCGACTTCGAGCCGGGCGTCACGGTGGTCGTCGGTCCGAACGGCTCGGGGAAGTCGAACCTCGTCGATGCCGTCGCGTGGGTGCTGGGCGCGCAGGGGCCGCGCACGCTGCGCGGCGGGAAGATGGACGACGTCATCTTCGCGGGCACCCCCGAGCGGCCTGCCCTGGGGCGCGCCGAGGTCGCGCTCACGATCGACAACTCCGCGCACCTCCTCCCGATCGACTTCTCCGAGGTGACGATCAGCCGCACGCTCTTCCGGACGGGCGGTGAGTCGGAGTACGCGATCAACGGCGTCGCGTGCCGATTGCTCGACATCCAGGAGCTGCTGTCCGACTCGGGCATCGGCCGCGAGCAGCACGTCATCGTCGGTCAAGGTCAGCTCGACACGATCCTCACCGCGTCACCCGCGCAGCGCCGCGCGATCGTCGAAGAGGCAGCCGGGATCTTGAAGTACCGCAAGCGCAAGGAGCGCGCGGAGCGACGGCTCGTCACGAGCGAGGGCAATGTCCTGCGCCTCAACGACCTCCTGCGCGAGGTCCGCCGCCAGCTCGCGCCGCTGCAACGCCAGGCCGAGGCCGCCCAGCGCCACGGATCGGTGGTCGATGAGCTGCGCGCGATCCGGCTGCACCTGGCCGGTCACCAGATCGCCGGATTCCAGACGCGCCTCGCTCGCCTGCACGACGAGCGCGTCGAGCTCGAGCGACGCCAGGCCGAGCTGCGCGGCCGGCTGCGCACGCTCGACGACTCCGTGATCGACGCGGAGCACTCGCTGACCGCACTCGGCGCCGAGGGTCTCGCCGACTGGATGGTGCGCGTCGAGGCGCTGCGAGAGCGCGGGCGCGGCATGGCCGCGCTGCTCGACGAGAAGCGGCGTGGTGTCGAGCGCGAGCTCTCTGCCGCGGCCGACGAAGGTGTCGTGGAGACCTTGGTCGCCGACGCGGTCGCGCTGCGCAACCAGATGGCCGCGCTCGATGCCGAGGCGCTCACGCTGCCCGGCACCGACGCGCTGCTCGCCGTGGAGGTCGCCGAAGAGGCGCTGCACACGGCGGAGACGCGCTGGCGTGGTGCCGAAGGCGACGCCGCGCGGGCGCGCGCTCGGGCGGATGCCATCGAGCAGCAGCTGCACGCGGCGCGCACCGACGCCGCGGCCGGCGAGCTCGAGCACATCGCGGGTGTCGTGGGTCCTCTCGTCGACCACCTCGAGATCGAGCCCGGCACCGAAGCCGCGGTCGCGAGCGCCCTCGGCGATGCCATGCGCGCGGTCGTGGTGAGTGGCGACGACGCGGCGCGCTCCGCGGTCGAGCGCCTTCGTCACGGCGATGCCCACGCGCTGGTGCTCGTCGTCGACGCGGGGCGCACCCCGCCGTTCCCCGGCTTCTCCGCGCCGGCAGGCTCTCGTCCGCTGGCAGACGTGGTCCAGACCCGCGTCGCGGGGCTCGACTCGGTGCTGGCGCGGCTGCTCGCGAACGCAGTGCTGGTGTCCGACTGGCGCACGGCCCTCGACCTCGTGCTCGCCGATCCGGAGCTCGTCGCCGTCACGCCCGAGGGCGACCGGTTGGGCGGCGTCGGGCCGTGGAACGTGGGTGGCGCGCACGGCGCCGCCGTCACCCAGGGCGCATTCGACGAGGCGCTCGATCGCGCCACGAGCGCCGAGGTCTCGCGGGCCGAATCCGAGCGGACGGTCGAGACCGCTCGGGCCGCGCTCGGAGCGGCACGCGCCGCCGAGGTGCGCCGAGCCGCGACGGAGGAGCGTCGCGCGCTGCTCGCGGCCCGCCTCGGTGAGGTCGAGATCCGCCTGGAGAGCCGCGATCCGATCGCACAGGCGGAGGCCGAGCGGGCGCGCCGCAACCTGCTCGAGCGCGACGCGGTCTACGCGACCCTTGCCCGCCGTCTTGCGGATCACCGCCACGCTGTCGACTCGCTGCACGACCGACTGCGCGAGCGGCGTCGTCGCGAAGCCGAGGCGGCACGCGCCTCGGGGGAGCAGCTCGACGAGCTCCGCCAGGAGCGTGCCGGGCTCGAGCGCGAGCTGCTCGAGGTGCGCGAGCTCTTCTCGCGGGTCGAGATCAACGAAGCAGAGTCGCGGGTGAAGCTCGAGTCGTCGGTCGAGGGCCTGCGCACCGAGTTCGACGTCGAGCCCGCGGTCGCGCTCGACGCGCCGAAGCCCGAGGTCCCCGCCGGGACGACGCTGGCCGGTCGGGCTCGCGAGCTCGAGCGCGACCTGCGGGTGATGGGGCCGATCAACCCGCTCGCGCTCGAGGAGCACCGCGTGCTCCAAGAGCGCGCCGACTTCCTCCAGGGTCAGCTCGACGACGTGCGCAACAGCCGCCGTGAGCTGAACCGCGTCATCCGTGCCGTCGACAAGGAGATCATCGCGGTCTTCGAGCATGCGTTCACCGATGTCGCCGAGCACTTCACGAGCCTCTTCTCGACGTTGTTCCCGGGTGGCAGCGGCAAGCTCTCGTTGCTCGACCCCGACGACATGCTCGAGACCGGCATCGAGATCGAGGCGCGCCCGTCGGGCAAGAACGTGCGTCGGCTCTCGTTGCTCTCCGGCGGCGAGCGCTCGCTGACCGCGCTCGCGTACCTCTTCGCGGTGTTCCGCGCTCGCCCGTCTCCCTTCTACCTCCTCGACGAGGTGGAGGCGGCGCTCGACGACATGAACCTCCACCGGTTCCTCGACCTGGTGCACGAGTTCCGCAACGAGGCCCAGCTCGTCGTCGTCACCCACCAGAAGCGCACGATGGAAGCGGGCGACCTGCTGTACGGCGTGACGATGCCACCCGGGGGCTCGACTCGGGTCGTCTCCCAGCGCGCTGTCGACGTCAGCGCGTAGCGGGCGGCCGCGGGATCGAGCGCGTCGTTGGGGTACAACTGACCCGTGCTCGTGCGTGGCCTCCTCTTCCAGTCAGCCGATGCCCAGTCCGTGGCGTGCGGGCCGCGCGGCGATCGTGCATGGCTCTGCAGCACCGTCTACCGGATCACGGGCAACGAGGACGCGGCCGAGGTCGCCGACGCGCTCGCCAAGCCGCTGCGCATCGTGCTGGTGCTGGTCCTGGCGTGGATCCTCGCCCGGGTCTTCCGCAAGATCGTCACGCGCACGGCCAAGAAGCTGCGTCGGCGGCCGCGCGCCGCCGCTCTGAGCGACGGCACGGTGAACCCGGCGGTCCTCGACGATCTCGCCCGGCGTCGGTACGGCCAGCGTGTCGACACGCTCTCCTCGGTCTTCCGGAGCATCGTCACGATCGCAGTGTGGGTCGTTGCCGCGCTCGTGATCCTCTCCGACCTCGGCGTCGACCTCGCGCCGCTGCTGGCGAGCGCGGGTGTCGTGACGGTAGTGATCGGCTTCGGCGCGCAGCAGGTGGTGCGCGACTACCTCGCGGGGCTGTCGATGCTGCTCGAGGACCAGTACGGGGTCGGCGACGTCATCGACATGGGCGAGGCGACGGGCACGGTCGAGGAGGTGAGCCTGCGCGTGACGCGCCTGCGCGACGTCGAGGGCATCGTGTGGTGGGTGCCGAACGGCCAGGTGACGAGGGTGGGCAACAAGTCGCAGCAGTGGTCGCGCGCGTTGCTCGACATCGCGGTCGCGCCTGAAACCGACACGAACGAGGCGACCAAGGTCATCCAGGACGCGGCCGACGAGATGTGGCACGACCCGGCCTGGCGCGACAAGCTGCTCGCCGAGCCCGAGGTGTGGGGCGTCGAGGACGTCGGCATCGGTGGGATCCTGATCCGGCTCGTCGTGAAGACCGTTCCGCTCGAGCAGTGGGACGTGTCGCGCGAGCTGCGCGCTCGGATCAAGCGAGCCTTCGACGCGGCGAAGATCCGGCTGCCGGTGCAGCAGCAGCGGATCACGTACGAGATGGGTGGCGCCGTGCCCCCGTTCGCGGCCTCCCCCGACGACGCGGGTGACGCCGCAGCCGACGACGGGCCCTGACAGATCGACCGGTAGGCTCGACGTTCCCCATGATGGATGCGACCGAAACGGTCATCCTGGTGCTGATCTTCGCCCTCGCCGCTGTGCTCATCGCCCTGCCGCGTGCCCTCGGCCGCCGCAAGAAGCGCGCGCGCGACGAAGCGAGCGACGCCGAGGAGCCGGATGCGGAGCAAGCGCCCGCGGGCCGGGTATCCCGGCCCGCAGCGAGCGACGCCGAACAGTCGGATGCGGAGCAAGCGCCCGCGGGCCGGGTATCCCGGCCCGCAGCGAGCGACGCCGAAGGGGAGGCCAGAAAGGAGGGCCGCCTACGCGGGCGGCTGCGGAAGTCGCGTGCGCCGTTCTCGGGCATGCGCGGGCGCATGCGCGCCCGGCGGATCGACGACGAGGTGTGGGAGGAGCTCGAGGAGACCCTCCTGCTCGCGGACACGGGGATCCCGACCACGGCGCGTCTGGTCGACGCGGTGCGGGCCCGCGCCGTCGTGCAGGGGGTGGGCGACGCCGATGCGCTGCCCGACCTGCTCGAGCGCGAGATCGCGGCCCAGCTGCACGCGACGGATGCCGACCGAACGCTCCGCCTCGAGCCCGGCCACCCGAACGTGTGGCTGCTCGTCGGCGTCAACGGCGCCGGCAAGACGACGACGGCCGCGAAGCTCGCGATGCTGACGGTCGAGGACGGCCATTCGGTGCTGCTCGCCGCGGCCGACACGTTCCGCGCCGCAGCCGCCGACCAGCTCGCCGAGTGGGGCCAGCGGCTCGGGGTCGAGGTCATCCGCGGCCAGGAGGGCGGCGATCCCGGCGCGGTCGCGTTCGACGCGGTGCAGGCTGCCGTCGCGCGCGGCATCGACCTCGTGCTCGTCGACACCGCCGGCCGGCTCCACACGAAGGTCAACCTCATGGCCGAGCTCGAGAAGGTGCGCCGCGTCATCGAGCGCACCCCCGACGTGCTCGCCGAGGTGCTGCTCGTGCTCGACGCGACGAGCGGGCAGAACGGGCTCGCGCAAGCACGTCAGTTCGGGGAGACGATGGGGGTCACCGGGGTCGTGCTCACGAAGCTCGACGGGAGCGCGAAGGGCGGTGTGGTGCTCGCGATCGAGTCGGAGCTCGGTGTGCCGGTGAAGCTCGTCGGCGTGGGTGAGGGCGCCGACGACCTCATCCCGTTCGACCCCGACGAGTTCGCCGCTGCACTCGCCGGCCGCGACGACGACACCGTCGTCGACGACGCGGCCGCGTTGGGGGAGACCTGATGTTCGACTCCCTGTCCGAGCGCTTCGACGGGATCTTCAAGCGCCTGCGCGGGCGCGGCAAGCTCACCCCGCCCGACGTCGACGAGGTCGCCCGGGAGATCCGGCTCGCGCTGCTCGAAGCAGATGTGAACGTGCGCGTCGTGAAGCAGTTCATCGCCCGCATCAAGGAGCGCGCGACCGGCGCCGAGGTCGCCGAGAGCCTCAGCCCCGGCCAGCAGGTCATCAAGATCGTCCACGAGGAGCTGGTCTCCACGCTCGGCGGCGCGAGCGGCAAGCTCCGCACCGTGTCCAAGCCGCCGACGGTCATCGTCCTCGCCGGTCTGCAGGGCTCGGGCAAGACGACGGCCGCGGCGAAGCTCGCGCGTCTGCTCGAGCACGACCAGGGCAAGCGGGTGATGCTCGTCGGTGCCGACCTCCAGCGCCCGGCCGCGGTCGAGCAGCTCCGCGTCCTCGGTGAGCGCATCGGCATCCCGGTGTTCAGCGAGCCGACCGATCCGGTCGCCGTCGCGAAGGCCGGCATCGCCGAGGCAGAGCGCCTCGGGCGCACGACCGTCATCGTCGACACCGCGGGTCGGCTCCAGGTCGACGACGACCTCATGCACGAGCTCTCGCGCGTCGCCGACGCGGTCTCGCCGACGGACACGCTGCTCGTCGTCGACGCGATGACCGGTCAGGAGGCCGTGGCGGTCGCAGAATCGTTCGCGGGCGCGGTGCCGCTGACGGGTGTCGTGCTGACCAAGCTCGACGGCGACGCGCGCGGCGGTGCCGCGCTCTCGGTCAAGGAGGTCACCGGCCTCCCCATCCTCTTCGCCGGTGTCGGCGAGAAGGTCGAGGACTTCGAGGCCTTCCACCCCGACCGCATGGCCAGCCGGATCCTCGGGATGGGCGACGTGCTCACGCTCATCGAGAAGGCCGAGGCCGTGTTCGACGCCGAGGAGACGGCGAAGGCGCAGGAGCGCCTGATGGACGGTCGCTTCACGCTCGAGGACTTCCTCGAGCAGATGCGGCAGATGAAGAAGATCGGTCCGCTCTCGAGCATCGTCGGCATGCTCCCCGGAGTGCCGAAGGAGATGCGCAACGCCGAGATCGACGACGGCGAGCTGGGCCGGGTCGAGGCGATCATCTGCTCGATGACGCCCACCGAGCGTCGTGATCCGACCGTGATCAACGGCTCGCGCCGGGCGCGGATCGCGGCCGGCAGCGGCACGACGACCGCCCAGGTCAACGCGCTGCTGAAGCAGTTCAAGATGGTGCAACAGATGATGAAGTCGCTGACGAAGCCGGGGAAGCGGGGCAAGAAGGGCCGTCGCGGCGGCATGCAGCTGCCGCCGGGCGTGACGCCCGAGCAGCTCGCGGGCCTCCAGGGCGGGATGCCACCCGGCATGCCCGGTCTCCCGCCGGGTCGCTAACCTTGTGCGTTCGGTGCCGTCGGCATCCGAGTCCGCACGCGAGCTGCTCGTGCCCTCTGTACTTCCCGAAGTGAGGACCACTCCACCGTGTCCGTGAAGATCCGCCTGATGCGCGTCGGCAAGAAGAAGCAACCCACCTACCGCGTGGTCGTTGCCGACCAGCGCAGCCCGCGTGATGGTCGCGTCATCGAGACCATCGGGCACTACGGGCCCCGCCAGGAGCCGTCGGTCATCGAGATCGACGGCGAGCGCGCCCTCGAGTGGCTGCGCAAGGGCGCGCAGCCGTCGGAGACCGTGCAGAAGCTGCTCACGATCTCGGGTGTGTGGGCAACCTACGAGTCGGAGCACTCGGGTCCGATCGACACCAAGCTCAACCGCCGCGGGTTCAAGACCGGCAAGGACGCGGGCAAGCAGGGCAAGAAGAAGAGCGAGCCCGCGGCGGCTGCTCCGGCGGCCGAAGCGTCCGGGGACGACGCGCCCGCAGCGGAAGCGGAAGCGGAAGCGCCGACCGCCGAGGCCGCCGCGAGCGAAGCTCCCTCCGCCGGTGACGAACCGGACAACGATGCGGAGCAAGCGCCCGACGAGGCGGTATCCCCGACCGCAGCGAGCGACGCCGAGGGGGAGAAGACCGAATGAGCGAAGAGGGCCCCGACTTCGACGAGGGCATCGAAGAGGACGAGTTCGAGGACGAGGTCGCCGCCGAGGGCAACCGCATCGTCGCGACCCGCGGCGAGGACCAGTTCGAGGACGAGGTCGGCGCCGAGGGGAACCGCATCGTCGGCACCCGCGCCAAGGCCGTCGTCGAGCACGTCACCCGCGCGCTCGCCGACGAGCCCGACATGGTCGACGTCGACCTCCAGGAGAAGGGCGGCGACGAGGTGTTCCTCCTCGTGCACGCGAGCCCCTCCGACATGGGTCGACTCATCGGTCGCCGGGGTCGCGTGATCCAGGCGATCCGGCAGGTCACGCGCGCGGCGGGTGCGCTCGAAGGCGTGAAGGCCGGCGTCGACATCGCCGAGTAGCCGAGTGTGCGCGGGTGACTGACGCGCGCCGACTCGAGGTCGGCCGGATCGGCCGGGCCCACGGGCTCCGCGGCGAGGTCGCGGTCTCGTTCCTCACCGATCGACCCGAACGTACGCAGGTGGGTGCGACGTTCTCGGCGACGACCGAGGCCGGCGACGATCGATCCCTCGTCATCGCGACCGCACGGCCCCATCAAGACCGCTGGCTCATCCGCTTCGAAGGCGTCGCCGACCGCACGCAGGCCGAGCTCCTGCGTGGCTGCCGGCTCCACGCCGACGAGCTCCCCCCGACCGACGGCGACGGCGAGCTGTGGGTCCACGATCTCGTCGGCGCGCGGGTCGTCGATGTCGCCGGTGCCGATCTCGGCCGGGTGACGGCGGTGGAGGCGAACCCCGCCCACGACCTTCTCGTGCTCGAGGGCGGCGGGCTCGTGCCGCTGATCTTCGTGAAGGACCACGACGCCGAGCGCATCGTCGTCGACATTCCCGACGGCCTGCTCGAGCTGTGACCGTGCGGCACGCGATGAGGGTCGACGTCTTCACGATCTTCCCGGAGTACCTCGAAGCCCCGCTCGGGCTGTCGATCATCGGGCGGGCGCGCACCGGCGGGCTGCTCGACGTGCGCCTGCACGATCCGCGCGACTTCACGTCCGACAAGCACCGCAGCGTCGACGACACGCCGATGGGCGGCGGCGCGGGCATGGTGATGATGCCCGAGCCGCTCTTCGCCGCGGTCGAGGCGGTCGAGCCGCAACGCCCCCTCTACCTGCTCGCGGCGGGTGGTCGCCGGCTCGATCACGCGCTCGCGGCCGAGCTCGCCGCAGGTGACGGCTTCTCGCTGCTGTGCGGGCGCTACGAGGGCGTCGACCAGCGCGTCGCCGATCACCTCTGCGACGACGAGCTCTCGATCGGCGACTACGTCCTCGCCGGGGGCGAGGCCGCCGCGCTCGTGGTCATCGAGGCCGTCGCCCGGCTCGTGCCGGGGGTCGTCGGCAACGAGGCCTCGACGGACGACGAGTCGTTCGTCGGGCCGCTGCTCGAGTACCCGCAGTACACCCGGCCGGCCGACTTCCGGGGCCACGTCGTCCCGGACGTGCTCCGCTCGGGGGACCACGCGCGCATCGCCCGCTGGCGGTGGGCGCAGGCGCTGCGGCGCACGCTGGCGCGCCGTCCCGACCTGGTGAATCGGGAGCTCACCGGCGAGGAGCGGCGGCTGCTCCGGGAGACCCAGGTCGACGACGCCGAGGACTAGCCCGCGAAGCGGCCCCGCTACCATGGTCGTTCCGCACCGAGCACCAGTCCTGGAGCCGATGAGATGAATGCCACCGACCTTGTCGACCGCGCGTCGCTGCGCGACGACGTTCCCGACTTCGGGCCCGGCGACACGCTGAAGGTGCACGTCCGCGTCGTGGAGGGCACCCGCGAGCGGGTCCAGGTCTTCCAGGGCGTGGTCATCCGCCGCAAGGGCAGCGGTGTGCGCGAGACGTTCTCGGTCCGGAAGGTGAGCTTCGGCGTCGGCGTCGAGCGCACCTTCCCCGTGCACTCTCCGATCCTCGCCAAGATCGAGGTCGTCTCCCGCGGTGACGTGCGCCGGGCGAAGCTCTACTACCTGCGCGACCGCATCGGGAAGTCGGCCAAGATCAAGGAAAAGCGCGACTAGGGATGAGCGCGCGGCGATGAGCACCCGCTGGAGCCGGTCGTGAGCGCTGAAGACCTCGAGCGCTACGAGACCGAGATCGAGCTGACGCTCTTCCGGGAGTACCGCGACGTGCTCCCGATGTTCCGTTACGTCATCGAGACCGAGCGCCGCTTCTACCTCGCCAACGAGGTCGACCTACACGTCGAGCAGCACGACGGCCAGACCTTCTTCCGTCTCGACCTCACCGACGCGTGGGTCTGGGACATGTATCGCCCCGCTCGCTTCGTCACGAACGTCCGAGTCATGACATTCCGTGACGTGAACATCGAGGAGCTCGCCGGCAAGGACCTCTGACGGGTGGCCGGGGCGCAGTCGCGCCTGCCCGGTCGTCCGCCCGACCGCCGTCGCGCCGTCGGCGCGCGCGGGGAGGCGCTCGCCGCGGCGCGGTACGAGGCGGCCGGCTACGAGGTGCTCGACCGCAACTGGCGCTGTCGCGAGGGCGAGCTCGACCTCGTGCTCGGCGGTGACGGCGTCGTGGTGTTCTGCGAGGTCAAGACGCGTCGCGGCGCCGGGTTCGGTGACCCCGCCGAGGCGGTGACCGCGACGAAGCAACGTCGGATCCGCGGGCTCGCTGCTCGCTGGCTGGCCGAGCACCGCGTTCGCGCGCCGGTGGTGCGCTTCGACGTCGCGTCCGTCCGGCTCGACCCGGGCACGAAGCCCCGCGTCGACGTGATCACAGGAGCCTTCTGACGGTGCCCCGTGCCGCGAGGGGTTGCTGACGCCAGTACACCTAGCGGCGGCGCTTCTCCTCGCGGTGCCAACAGCCGGTGTGCCAATGGCGGCGCTCGCCGGGATCGGCGCGGGGCACGACGACCTCGTGGCCCTCACCGGCACGGATCTCGTGATTGCAGCCGGGGCAGCGGTACGACTTCACTGCCTGATAGGGCTGCATGTGCTGGACGTCGAACGCGTCGGGATCGTCGACCTCGTCGGGCCAGTCGTGGTGGTCGACCATCGTCGCGGCGACTACGCGAAGAGCGCCCACACGAGCAGCGCGATCACCACGACCACCGCAGCGCCGACGAACACGTAGTCGCTGACACGACGGGTCTGCTCGCGGAACGGGTTGAAGCCCACGACGATACGGTACCGGCCATGGAGCGAGCCGAGAGCAGCGTGGCGGCGCCCGGAGCGGAGGCGAGCGACCAATGGTGACGTCGAGCATCTCCGTGACGCGTGACGACCACGGCGTGGTCACCGTCACCCTGAACCGCCCCGAGAAGAAGAACGCTCTCGACCGCGAGATGTGGCAGAGCCTCGTCGACACGTTCGACGAGGTCGCTGCGTCGCGCGACGACCGGGTGCTCGTGATCACCGGTGCGGGTGATGCGTTCACATCGGGCGCCGACCTGAGCGGCGCCGGCGCGACCGATGTCACCAAGGGTGCAGGTGCCGCGCTGCACTCGATGCGGCTCGTGGGCCGATGCGCACTGCGTCTCCACGACCTCCCGAAGCCCACGATCGCCGCGGTCAACGGCATCGCCGTGGGTGCGGGCTGCAACCTCGCGCTCGGCTGCGACCTGATCATCGCCTCCGACGCGGCGCGTTTCTCGGAGATCTTCGCCCGGCGCGGCCTGTCGCTCGACTTCGGGGGCTCGTGGGTGCTCCCGCGGCTGATCGGTCTGCACAAGGCGAAGGAGCTCGCTTTCCTCGCCGAGGTGATCTCCGCGGACGAGGCCGAGCGCTTCGGCATCGTGAACCGTGTGGTCCCGGCCGCCGACCTCGAGACCGAGGTGACGGAGATCGCGCGTCGCATCGCGGCGCAGCCACCCGTCCAGATCTCGATCACGAAGAAGCTGCTGAACCAGTCGCTCTCGGTGTCGATGGGCGAGGCGCTCGAGTTCGAAGACGTCGCCCAGTCGCTCGCGTTCAGCTCCGCCGACACACGCGAGGCGATGGCCGCCTTCTTCGAGAAGCGGGAGCCGAAGTTCACGGGGGAGTAGGAGCGGGTGCCACTCACCGTGGCCAGATCGCGCCGCGCGACCGCTCCACCCAGCCCTTGCGTTCGAGGTCGACCACCGCGACGGCGATGTGGGCCGCGGTCAGCCCGGTGCGGCTCGCCAGCTGGTCGGGCGTCGCGCACTCGCCACCGAGCGCATCGAGCAGCGCGCGACCGTCGACGGTCGGTGCCGGCCGAGGCGGTGCCGGCACCGAGGTGCGGGCCGCAGCCGGTGAGATGCCCAGTGCGATGAGGACATCTCCCCAGTCGACGAGCGGGTGCGCGCCGTCGGCGATGAGTGCGTTGGTGCCCGCCGCTGCGGGGTTCCTCCGCGAGCCCGGCACCGCCAGCACCGTCCGTCCGTACTCGAGCGCGAACTGTGCGGTGATCCGCGCACCACCGCCGATCGTCGCCTCGACGACGACCACCACATCGGCGAGTGCCGCGATGATGCGATTGCGAACCGGGAACAGCCCCTGGCGCGGTCCGACCCCGAAGCCCTGCTCGCCGACCACGAGCCCCGCGGCGCGGACGCGCTCCGTGAGGACCGCGTGGCGGCGCGGATAGATCACGTCGAGCCCGGTCGCGACGACGCCGACCGTCTGGCCCGCTCCGGCGAGCGCGCCTTCGTGAGCGGCTCCGTCGATGCCGATGGCCAGGCCGCTGACCACGGTGACGCCAGCCGCACCGAGCTCCTGGCAGAGCTCTCGTGCGTCGGTGATGCCGTGCGGTGTGGCAGCGCGGGTGCCGACGACCGCGACGCGCGGTGCTTCGAGCGCGTCGACTGCAGCGCCCTCGGCGAGCAGCACCGGTGGGCGGTCGGGGACCTGGTCGAGGATCGGATAGCCGTCCGAGCCGTCGACCCACACGCGGGTACCCCGCTGGGCGAGGCGTCGCGCCACCGGGCCCGTGTCGGCTCGTGCGCGCCATCGTCGCTCGAGGTCACGCCAGTCGCCGCGCTCGCGCGTCCGACATCGCGGCGACAGGACCGCCGTCGCACGTCCGGCGCGTACCGCCTCGAGCGCACCGATCGGCCCGCCACATCCGTCGAACAGCGCGCGCAGCCGAGTCGGGGTCATGTCGGGGAGGCATGCGAGCGTTGCTGCGGCGAGGTCGTGCGGGGCGAGGCTCACGGCACGTCCTCCCGGAGCAGTGACGCCATGGCGATGTGCTCGGGCGCGACGTCGGCGGCGCGGTCGAGATCGGCGAGCGTGCGCGCCACTCGCCGGATCCGCGCGCCGCCCCGCCCGGTGAGCTGACGGGCCTCGCTCTCGGCGCGCCAGGCATCGTGTGCGTCGGGTCGGAGCGGCACGAGCCGCCCGAGTGCGCCCGCCGGGATGTGCGCGTTCCGACGCCACGGCGTGCCGGCAAGGCGGGCACGCTGCTGCGCGACCGCCGCCACGACTCGTGTGCGCACATCGGCGGACGACTCGCCGAGCTCGTCGGCGGCGCTCGGTGGCGTGACTGCGAGGCGCAGGTCGAAGCGGTCGAGCAATGGAGCCGACAGCCGCCGTCGATAGCGGGCCCGTTCGCCCTCACCGCATCCGCAGGCCGGGGGGCCGAGGCCGCAAGGGCACGGATTCGTGCACGCGACGAGGAGGAAGTCGGCCGGGAAGCGCAGCGACACCGCTTGGCGCGCGATCCACACGACGCGCTCCTCCAACGGCTGGCGGAGCGCGTCGAGGGCGCGCGGTGCGAACTCGCCGAGCTCGTCGAGAAAGAAGACACCGCGGTGCGCGAGCGTCACCTCGCCGGGTCGCGGTCGCCCACTGCCACCGCCGACGAGGGCTGCGACCGATGCCGTGTGGTGCGGCGCTCGGAACGGCGGGGTACGGACCAGCCGCTGCGCGTCGCGACCGGCGACGGAGTGGATCTGTGTCACCTCCAACGCCTCCGCGTCGGTCAGCGCAGGGAGAACCGTGGACATCCGGCGCGCCACCATCGTCTTGCCGGCGCCGGGCGGCCCACTCAGCAACAGGTGGTGACCACCTGCGGCCGCGGTCTCGAGTGCGCGGCGCGCCCAGGCGAGCCCGCGCACCTCGGCGAGATCGAGGGGCTCGTCGGTCTCCGGGTCGTCGGTGGCCCGAGACGCCAGCGGCGGTGCCGGCCAGTCGCTCTCTTGCTTCACGCATGCCCGGAGCTCCGCGAGCGTGAAGGCCGCCAGCACTTCGACCCCGGGGACCAGGCCCGCCTCTGCCGCGTTCGGGGCGGGCACGATCACGCGTCGATGACCTGCGCGCGCGAGCGCAGCGACGAGGGCGAGCGTTCCTGGGACCGCGCGGATCGACCCGTCGAGGCCGAGCTCGCCGAGCACCGCGACCGAATCGAGCGCTCCCGCCGGAAGCTCGTCGGTCGCGGCGAGCACGCCGAGCGCCGCGGCGAGATCGAGGCCCGCGCCCGCCTTGCGCACGCCACTCGGCGCGAGGTTCACCGTCACGCGTCGCGTCGGCCATTCGAGGTCGGACGAGAGCAGCGCGGCGCGCACGCGCTCTCGTGACTCACGGATCGCGGTGTCGGGAAGCCCCACGACGTGATACGCCGGCAACCCGGCCGAGACGTGGACCTCGACCGTGACGACCTGCCCGTCGACGCCGAGGAGCGTCGCGCTGGTGACGGATGCGAGCACGGCCCGCCCCTTCCTCATCGTCGTGCGGTGCACGCACGCTGTGATGGAAGGCCGGTCGACCGCGGCCTCGACGGTCCCGTGACCGTAGGAGACGGGTGTGACAGCCTCGGACGTCGCGCCACGCTTCACGGCTGAGCACCTCGCCTTCCGGCGCTCTCCGTGCAAACACCCATTTGCGCCAGGATCGACAGGTAGCCTCACGGTGTGTCGTGGGGTGTAGATGAGTACTTCGCGTCGCTCGGCGCATACAGCCCCCAGACCCGACGCGCGTACGAGCACGACGTGTCCGAGTTCGTCGCGTGGGCCGAGCGGGGCGGGTGCCCCGATCCCGTTCGCGCGGACCGGCGCGTGCTCCGCCGCTACCTCGCCTACCTGAACACGCGCGGCTTCGCCCGCCGGTACATCGCCCGCAAGGTCGCCGCGGTCCGGGGCTACCTCCGACATCTGCACCGCAAGGGTGAGCTCCCGATCGACCCCGGCCGCGGGATGCGGACCCCCAAGGGCGAGGCTCGCCTCCCGCGTGTGCCAGCGTCGGCCGAGACGGTGGCGCTGCTCGACGCCGCGGCCGAGGCCGTCGAGCGGCTCCCGGGTGAGGGCGACGACCCGGTGGCCGGTGCCCTGGCGCGCCGCGACCTCGCGATGCTCGAGGTGCTCTACGGCGCCGGCCTGCGCGTCAGCGAGTGCTGCGGTCTCCAGATCTCCGAGTGCGACCTCGACCGCGGGCTGCTCACCGTGGTCGGCAAGGGGTCGAAGGTGCGCCGGATCCCGGTCGGCATGCCGGCGCGCGCCGCGCTGCGCGAATGGTTGACGCAGGGCCGACCGGTGCTCGCCACGCTCGACTCGCCGCCCGACGCGGTGTTCCTCGCTCGGCGCGGCGGGCAGCTGTCGTCGCGCGAAGCGCACCGCGTCGTCGCCGCGCATCCGCTTGCCGACGGGCGCAGCCTGCACCCGCACGCGCTCCGTCACGCCTACGCGACGCACCTGCTCGAAGGCGGTGCCGACCTGCGCGCAGTGCAGGAGCTCCTCGGCCACGCCGACCTCGCGACTACGCAGGTCTACACCCACCTCACCCGCGACCGACTCCGCGCCGTCTACGACGCGACGCATCCTCGTGCCTGACGACGACTACGACGCCGAAGCGGTCGCGGCCGCCGACGCGGCCATCAAGGCGCTCTGGCAGGAGTACAAGGCCGATCACACCGAGGCCGCGCGGGAGCGACTGATCCTCAACTACTCGCCGCTGGTGAAGTTCGTCGCCGGACGCGTCGCATCCGGCCTCCCGCAGAACGTCGAGCAGGCCGACCTGGTGAGCTACGGGATCTTCGGGCTCATCGATGCCATCGACAAGTTCGATCTCGAGCGGGGCTTCAAGTTCGAGACCTACGCGATCTCGCGTATCAAGGGCGCGATCATCGACGAGCTCCGCTCGATCGACTGGGTGCCGCGCTCGGTGCGCGCCAAGGCGCGATCGATCGAGCGGGCCTACTCGAAGCTCGAAGGCGAGTTCCGCCGCACTCCGGATGACAAGGAGATCGCGGCCGAGCTCGAGATGACGCAGCAGGAGCTGGACCACACCCTCTCCCAGATCTCGTTCACCGGCCTCGTCGCCCTCGACGAGCTCCTCGGCGGCGGTGGTGGCAACGGCGACGGCGGGGGCTCGTCGACGGTGGGTGACACCGTCGCCGACGGCGCGAACGACCCGGTCGAGGCGTTCGAGGTCGACGAGATGAAGCGCCTGCTCGCCGACATGATCATGCGCATGGGTGACCGCGAGCGCCTCGTCCTCACTCTCTACTACTACGAGGGCCTCACGTTGGCGGAGATCGGCCAGGTGCTCGGCGTCACCGAGAGCCGCATCTGCCAGATCCACACCAAGGCGATCCTCCAGCTCCGCTCACGGCTCGCCGAGCCCGCCGAGCCCGCATAGTCGCTCGCCTTCGCGCGAGCCCGCAGAGTCGGCTCACCTCCGCGCGAGTCTCGTCGACCCGCGGTGGTGCCCTGACCGTCGTCACGATCGCCCGGGTGCGCGGTCTTCCGGACCGTTCGCACTGATCTCCTCGCCCCCGCTTCCTCGCGCCTTCCCCGGCTCCTTCGCGTGCCCGGGGAAGGCCGATGCGCCTGCGTGCCCGGTCGCGGCAGAGATGGGTCGTCCTCGCCGTGGCCTCCGTCGCTCTCGCTGCCGACGCGCTGCCGGTGGCTGCGCTCGCGCAGGCGCGCGCGTGGGTCCCGCCGGTCACCGGTCCGGTCGTGCGGCCCTTCGTCGAGCCGATCGCGACGTATGCGCCCGGTCACCGGGGAGTCGACTTCGCAGCCGCTGCAGGTTCAGCGGTGCACGCGTCGAACGACGGCGTCGTGTCGTTCGTCGGCACCGTCGCCGGTGCCCTGCACGTCGTCGTCGCACACGACGGCGGGATCCGCACCTCGTACTCGTTCCTGTCCTCCGCGAGCGTCGGCACCGGCGACCACGTCGAGCGTGGCCAGGTCGTCGGTCGCGCGGGCGGCACCGGCGAAGGTCACGGTCCCGGACTCCTGCACTTCGGCGTCCGCATCGGTGACCGCTACGTCGACCCGATGCTCCTGTTCCGACCGCGCGACCTCACGCAGATCGTTCGCCTCGTCCCGGCTCCTGAGCTCGCGGCGGCGGAGCATCCCGATCCCCGAGCAGAGCGACGCGAGCTCGAGCGCTGGCTCGCGAACGAGCTGGGCGGCGGCGGCATCGGCTGGGTCGCTGACCGTGCTGTGGAGGCAGTCGATGCCGGCATCGAGCTCGTGGGGAACGCGAGTGAGCAGGGGCGGGAATGGGCCGAAGCGGTCGGAGACGTGGCCCGTTCGACCGTTCGCACGATCGGCAAGGCGGTGGACGAGGTGCGCGATCGCCTGCTGGCAACGCCGATCGGTCTTCTGGTCCAGGATCTCGTGGCCGGCGGCGCCGCGTTCCTCGGCTGGTTCGCGCGTGAATGCGACGACAACGCCCCTCCTGCGAACGGGCGCGGAGGTTCGGGCAACGCGATGGTCGCAGTGGGAGGCATCGACTCGCATCGCGAGCGCGGCGACGATCGCAGCTTCGCACTCCCCGCGGGGTTGCTCGGCTACGACAGGTCCGACCGCTACTGGTTCTCGTACCGCGAGGGCTCCGCGGACTATCGGAAGGAAGACACCTACGGCGATCTTCATCGCAAGGCGCGCATGCTCGGTGAGCAGCTCAAACGCGCCGCCCGCGAAGAACCGGGTCGCGCGTTCGATCTCATCGGGCATTCGCAAGGTGGTGTCGTGATCGCGCTGTTCTTGGCCGAGGTGTACAGCGGGCACGAGCACGAGTACCCGCCGATCGACAACGTCGTCGCCTTCGCGTCCCCGCTGAAGGGCTCTCCGTTCGCGTCGAGCGGAAAGTCGCTCGGGAGGAATCCGGTCGGCGACCAGGTCATGCGTCTCCTCGAGGGTTCAGGCGCGCCGATCCCGAATCCGAGGGCCACCTCGATCCGTCAGCTGGCGGAGGACTCCGACGTGATCGACGCGATCGCCGACTGGGAGATCCCCGACGAGATCAACTTCACGTCGATCGCGGGCGTCGAGGACATCGCGGTCCCCGTTCGCGCGACGGAGCTGGACGGTGCAGGAACGCAAGCGGTCGACGTCGGAGGCCCTGGCGATTCCCACACCAACATCACCAAGCATCCGCGCGCGCTCATGGCCGCGCGTGCCGCGCTCGAGCATCGAGCGATGCCCTGCACGTCGTTCAGCGAGAACGCGAAGGGATCGATCGCGTCGACGCTGCTCTCGGCAGCCGAGCGACAGGGCGCGCAACTCATTCCGACACTCCCGAGCTGACCGAGAGGATTCCTGTGTCTCCGAGCAAGCGACTGACGATGACCGTGGGCTGCGTGATCGGTGTGCTGTGCCTGATCGCTCCATCAGGTTGGTCGGCTCCCCGCACGCGCGGGCTGCTGCCCCAGCCTTGGGAAGGGACCTGGTCGACGCCCGGGCCTCCTCTGGCCAGCACCCTCGCCATGGACGAGATCGGAAGCGTCGCCGCCGGTTACGACGGCCACCTCGTCGCGCTCGACCCCCAAGGCGCCGCGCTCTGGACGACAGAGGTCGCGGGTGATGACCTCGGAAACGAGATCGCGTTGCTCCCGCACCTCGTGATCGTGCCGACCGACGATCGGGTCACGGCACTGGACCGAGCCACCGGGACCGTGCGATGGGAGCGCCCCGCGACGAAGAGTCGCGTCACCACGGGCCCGCTCGGCGACGGCACCGACGGCGTGCTCGCAGCGACCGCGCGGGGCGAGATCATGCTGCTCGACGCGGCAACAGGCGACGATCGCGTTCGCATGACGTTGCCGGCTCCGCGCCCGAACGGCGCGCCGTACGTGTGGATCAGCGAAGGCAGCGCGGCCGTCGCATGGACGGGCGATCGTTCCTGCTGTCACCTCGGCGGTGTGGACCTCGAGACGGGAGCGCTCCGATGGCACTCGAAGATCACTCACGATTCCACGGTCCCTGTGGTCCACCGTGGCCGCATGGTGGTTGCCGCGAACCGGCCGCGGGATCGCGAAGGAGCCGCGGTGGCCTACGACATCGTCTCCGGAGACGTCGCCTGGGAGACGCCCCTGCCCGGCACCTTCGGTCCGGGACTCTGGGGCGATGCGTCCGGGAACAACGTCGTCGTCACGAACGCGGAGGGGTCGGTGCTCTCGCTCGACCTCGATGTCGGCAGCTCGCGCTGGACGAGCGAGCCGGTCGAACCCTCGCCCGAGGCTCGTCCGAAGATCGCCGGTGACCGGGTCTTCCTCACGCCGCTCAACGTCGGTGTGATCGAGATCGACCGAACGACCGGGGAGGTCCTCCAAGCCGGCCCGCTCACTCCCGAGGTGTACGTCCACTACTCGGCCGGTGGTCCGGGACGGTTCGAGCTGCTCGTCGGGACGGGCGTGGAGGCGGCGATCTGGGCGTTCGAGCCGTCCGACGCGGCCCGGTCCGCCGCGGAGAGCCGCTGAGGCCCGCCGATACACTGGTCCCTCGACCCGGGCTGCGGCCCGGGATCTCACACGCCCGTATCCCCCTCCCGAGAGGGGGAGACCCGGTGGCGGCTCGCCCTCAGGGGCGGTCGCTGGCAACGGGCGGAGGCTGAAAACCGAGGGAGAGATCTGTGGCTGTCGTCACGATGAAGCAGCTGCTGGAGGCCGGAGTGCACTTCGGCCACCAGACGCGCCGTTGGAACCCGAAGATGCGCCGTTTCATCTTCGGCGAACGCAACGGGATCTACATCATCGACCTCCAGCAGACGCTGGAGCGGATCGACGCCGCCTACCGATTCATCCGCAAGACGGTGGAAGAGGGCGGCACGGTCATGTTCGTGGGCACCAAGAAGCAGGCGCAGGAGCCGATCCAGCGCGAGGCGCAGCGCTCCAACATGCCGTACGTGAACTACCGCTGGCTCGGCGGGATGCTCACCAACTTCCAGACGGTGCACGCACGCGTCGCCAAGCTCGGTGAGCTCCAGCGCATGGTCGACACCGGCGAGACCGAGCAGATGATCAAGAAGGAAGGCCTGAAGGTCAAGCGCGAGCGCGACAAGCTCGAGCGGAATCTGGGCGGCATCCGCCGGATGGAGAAGCTCCCGAACGCGGTCTTCGTGATCGACACGAAGAAGGAGCACATCGCGGTGACCGAGGCCAACCGTCTCGGCATCCCCGTGATCGCGGTCGTCGACACCAACTGCGACCCCGATGTCATCGACTACGTGATCCCCGGCAACGACGATGCGATCCGCTCGGCCAACCTGATGACGCGCATCATCGCCGACGCCGTCGAGGAGGGCCGCTTCCTCGCCAAGAAGAAGGGCAAGGTGCTCCCCGAGCCCGGGGAGCCCAAGGTCGCGAAGCCGGTCGACCCCGCCGAGGCGAAGCGTCGCGAGCAGGAGCAGCAGGAAGCCCGCAACCAGGCGGCGCGCCAGCAGCGTGAGCGCGAAGAGCGCCTCCTCGCCGCGAAGAAGGCCGAGACGGCGACAGAGCCCGTTGCGGACGCGGATGCCGCGCCGGCAGAGGCAGCCGCACCGGCAGCCCCACCCGCAGCCCCGGAGGTCAGTGCAGAGGCACCGGCAGACGACCCGGGCACGACCGAGGTACAGGAGAGCGACACCAATGGCTGACTTCAGCGCTGCCGACGTCGCCGCGCTGCGCAAGGCGTCCGGCGCCGGGATGATGGACTGCAAGACGGCGCTCCAGGAGAACGACGGCGACCTCGAGGCCGCCAAGGACTGGCTGCGCAAGAAGGGCCTCGCGGGCGCGCAGAAGCGCGCTGGGCGTGCCGCCGAGCAAGGTGCGGTCGAGGTGCTCGTCGACGGTGGTGTCGGCGCGGTCGTCGAGCTGACCGCCGAGACCGACTTCGTCGCCAAGGGCGCCGACTTCACCGCCACCGTCGAGAAGCTGGCCAAGCTCGCGATCGAGGGGGGCAAGGACGAGCTCGCCGAGCTCGAGTTCGAGGGCACGACGGTGGGGGAGCACGTCACCCAGCTCGCCGCCAAGCTCGGTGAGAACGTCGCGCTCGGGCGGGTGATCGTGTTCGAGACGGCCGACGGCGTGCTCGACGGCTACAAGCACATCCAGAGCGGACGCGGCACGATCGGCGTCCTCGTGGAGGTCGGCGGGGTCGAGAAGGGCGACGCGAAGGCCAAGGAGCTCGCGCACGACATCGCGCTGCACATCGCCTCCGCCGCGCCGAGGTGGCTGTCGCGTGACGACGTGCCCGCCGACGTGGTCGAGAAGGAGCGCGCGGTCCTCGAAGAGCTCACGCGCAACGAGGGTAAGCCCGAGAACGCGCTGGAGAAGATCGTCGAGGGGCGCCTCAACGGCTTCTACAAGGACAACACGCTGCTCGAGCAGGGCTTCGTGAAGGAGCCGAAGAAGTCGATCGCGAAGGTCGTCGAGGAGTTCGGCGGAGGCGCCGAGGTCCGTCGCTTCGCGCGGGTCAAGATCGGCGAGGAGTAGCGCTCAGCGGTTCGCTCGTCCGGCAGAGGCCGTCGGAGGATCGGAGGGGTCGGAAGTAGGGTGACCTCCCGGGCCGACCAGATGGAGGATCGACCGGGATGTCCGGGAGCAAGTACAGCCGAGTGGTGCT
This sequence comes from Acidimicrobiia bacterium, assembly GCA_040902705.1. GTDB lineage: Bacteria > Actinomycetota > Acidimicrobiia > IMCC26256 > PALSA-555 > DATBSK01. The sequence continues at coordinate 25,969 of JBBDWT010000038.1, forward strand.
GAAGCTCTCGGGTGAGGCGTTCGCCGACACGACCATCGGGTACGGCATCGATGCCGTCGTCGTGCAGCGCATCGCCGAAGAGGTCGCGAGTGCTCGTGCCGACCTCGGCGTCGAGATCGCGATCGTCGTCGGCGGCGGCAACATCTGGCGGGGCATGAGCGGCGCGACGCGCGGCATGGACCGCGCCCGCGCCGACTACATGGGCATGCTCGCCACCGTCATCAACGCGCTCGCGCTCGGTGACGCGCTCGAGTCGGTCGACCAACCGACCCGCGTGCAGACGGCGATCACGATGTCGCAGGTCGCGGAGCCGTTCATCCCGCGTCGCGCGATCCGGCACCTCGAGAAGGGCCGGGTGGTGGTCTTCGCCGCCGGCACCGGCAACCCCTACTTCACGACCGACACCACCGCGGCCTTGCGCGCGGCCGAGATCGGCGCCGAAGCGATCCTCAAGGGGACGCACTCCGGCGTGGACGGCGTCTACTCGGCCGACCCCCGCCTCGACCCGAGCGCGGTCAAGCTCACCGAGGTCAGCCACTTCGAGGTGCTGAACCGACGGCTCCAGGTGATGGACTCCACCGCGATCACGTTCTGCATGGACAACCGGCTCCCGATCATCGTCTTCGACGTGATGGAGCCGGGCAACATCCGCCGCGCGCTGCTCGGCGAGCCGATCGGCACCGTCGTCAACACCGCCTGAAAGACTGCGAGCGATGAGCACCAGCGACAACGAGATGAGCGACCTCGTGATCGAGGAGACGCGCGACAAGATGCGCAAGGCGATCGACCACCTCAAGGTCGACTTCGGCGGCGTGCGAACCGGCCGCGCCAGCTCCGCGATCGTCGAGAAGCTCCGGGTCGACTACTACGGCTCCGAGGTCGTGCTCCAGACGATCGCCGGCTTCAGCGTGCCGGAGCCGCGCACGCTCGTCATCTCGCCGTACGACAAGAGTCCCGACGCGATCAAGGCGATCGAGAAGGCGATCCAGACGTCCGACCTCGGCATGACGCCGAGCAACGACGGCTCGGTGATCCGCCTCAACTTCCCGCAGCTCACGGAGGAGCGCCGGCGCGAGCTGGTGAAGGTCGTCAAGACCCGAGCCGAGAACCAGAAGGTCGTCGTGCGCGAGATCCGGCGCGACGCGCGCAAGGACCTCGAGTCGCTCGCGAAGGACGGCGACATCTCCGAGGACGACCTCGCCCGCGTCGAGAAGGAGCTCGAGAAGCACACCCATGACGTGATCGCCGAGATCGACACGCTCCTGGGCCACAAGGAGAGAGAGCTCCTCGAGGTCTGAGGAGGACGGGCTCTCTGGACCCGGGTCGTGAAGACCGCTCCGACGCCGGCTCCCGACGCCCGGGAGGCCCTTCGCCCGCCTGGGTTGAGCCGTGCGGGCCCGGTGGGGAGCGTTTTCCACCGGCGGGGTGTCCCCGAGTTGCCAACGGGTCTACCCTGTTATCTCTGCGGATTCGTCACGGTTGTGACTCGATGTGGCGGATGTGAGGGGAGTGGCGTGTCTGACTGGCGTGACGACGAACACGGGAACCAGGAGTGGGCCGACGAACGGGATCAGCAGCCCGCGCGTCGTGAGGGTGTGAGGGTCGTCGGCGGCGACGCCGACGACCCGGCGGCCATCGCCGACCCGACCGCCCCGGCCGGCCGGTTCGCGCTTCCCGACGACGGCGGCACGTGGTCGGCGCCGGGCCAGCAGGCTTCGGTCGGGCCCCGCGGTCCCGGAGACGACGCGCAGCTCCCGCACTGGACCGAGCCCCCGACGGGTGAGGTGCCGAGTGCGCTGGGTGGCGGCGGCACCGGCGACGACTTCGACTCGTGGTCCTCCGGCGGGGGGCCGCGCTTCCGTGTCGGCAACTCCGACTGGGCCGACGACGACTTCGGGGGACTCGGCAAGGACGAAACGACATCGGTCGGCGCGCTCGCCGACGACGAGTTGGCCGAGCCGCCGCGCCGACGGGGACGGCGCAGTCGTCGGGGCCGCCGCGGCCGCGGTGGTGACGAGCAAGCAGGCGGGCTCGAGGGCGGCCAAGCCGAGCCGCCGCCCGCACCCGGCTACGAGGGCTACGGCGGGCAGTACGGCGCGGACCAGTACGCCACCGGCCCGCAGGGCGCCGCTCCGTACGTCTCGCAGTACGGCGCGGGGGAGTACGACGAGCAGTACGGCGAGTACGGCGCGGAGCCGTACCCCGAAGAGGAGCACGCCGCTCCCGGCGCGGACCTTCCGGCACGGGTGATCACGGCGGTCGTCGTCGCGGTCGTCGCGCTCGCCGCGTTCGCCGCGGGGCGGGCGCCGGCGATGCTGCTGGTGACGGTGCTCGTCGGCGCGTGCGCGTTCGAGCTCTACGAGGCGTTCCGGCGCGCCGGCTACCACACCGCTACTGCGGTCGGCCTGCTCGGCTGCGTCGCGATCGTGCCGCTCGCGTACGACATCGGGGAGCGGGCGTTCCCGCTCGTCGGGCTGCTCGTGGTGGTGTTCACGTTCCTCTGGTACCTGCTCGAGGTCGTCCGGGCGCGCCCGACGATCAACATCGCGCTCACCCTGATGGTGTTCATGTGGGTCGGCTTCCTGGGTGCCTTCGCCGGCATGCTGCTGGCGCCCGATCCCGGCGGCACGGGCCTCCTGCTCGGCGTGATCATCTGCGCGGTCGGCGCCGACATCGTCGCCTACTTCGCCGGGCGCGCCATCGGGAAGACCCCGCTGCTCCCCGAGGTGTCGCCGCACAAGACCGTCGAGGGCCTCGTCGCCGGTGGCATCGCCGCCATCGTGCTGGGCGGCATCGTCGGGAGCGTGCTGCACCCGTGGGCCGACAAGGGGATCGGCGCGGGGCTCGCGCTCGGGCTGCTCGTGGCGATCTCCGCACCGATCGGGGACCTGGCGGAGTCGCTCATCAAGCGCGACCTCGGCCTCAAGGATCTCGGATCGTTCCTGCCGGGTCACGGAGGGTTCCTCGACCGCTTCGACTCGATCCTCTTCGCGCTCCCGGCCGCGTTCTACGTGGCGCTCCAAGTCTTCTCGTGATCCTGCGCCGGGTCCCGGACATCGGGCCTGGCGCGACGTGATACGCCGTAGGGCATGACGCGCGTCGCGGTTCTCGGGTCGACCGGCTCCGTCGGCACCCAGGCGCTCGACGTGATCCGGCGCCACCGCGAGCGCCACGGGAGCTCCGGCAAGAACGGCGACGGCTATCAGGTCGTCGCCCTCGCGGCGGGGCGCAACACCGAGCTGCTCGCCGCGCAGGCCGAAGAGTTCGGTGTGCCGCCCGAACGGGCCCGGTCCGGGCTCGACGACCCCCACGCGCTCGCCGAGCTGGCGGCCCTCGACGACGCCGACGTCGTGCTCAACGCCGTCGTCGGGTTCGCGGGCCTGCCCGCGACGATCGCCGCGCTCGAGGCCGGCAAGCGCCTCGCGTTGGCCAACAAAGAGAGCCTCATCGCCGGCGGGCCCGTCGTGCGCGCCGCACGCGACCGCGGCAAGGGCGAGATCGTCCCCGTGGACTCCGAGCACTCCGCGCTGTACCAGGCGCTGCGCGGCGGACGGCGCGAGGAGGTCTCGCAGCTGCTGCTCACCGCGAGCGGTGGCCCGTTCCGCGGGCGCACCCGGGAGGAGCTCGCGCTGGTCACGGTCGAGGACGCGCTGAAGCACCCGACCTGGGACATGGGCGCCAAGATCACCATCGACTCGTCGACGCTCATGAACAAGGGCCTCGAGGTCATCGAGGCCCACGAGCTCTTCGACGTGACCTACGACCAGGTCGGTGTCGTCGTGCACCCGCAGTCCGTGATCCACGGCATGGTGGAGTTCTGCGACGGTGCCGTCATCGCACAGCTGTCGATGCCCGACATGCGCCTCCCCATCGGGCTCGCCCTCGGCGCCCCCGACCGCCTCGACGAGGCCTTCGGCCCGATCGACTGGTCGACCCTCGGGACGCTGACCTTCGAGCCGCCCGACCTCGAGGCCTTCCCCTGCCTGGCGCTCGCCTACGAGGCCGGGCGCGCGGGCGGAGGGGCCCCGGCGGTGCTCTCGGGGGCCAACGAGGTGGCCGTCGAGGCCTTCCTGGAGCGGCGGATCCCCTGGCTGGGCATCGCTGATGTCAACGGGGCCGTCCTGGCGAGCGAGACTGGTGCGACGGGGAACGTCCGAGAGGTCGCCGACGTTCTCGAAGCCGACCGGGTCGCGCGAGCACGGGCCCGGATCGAGGTCGACCGGATCTCGAGCCGCATGAGCACGACATGACCCCTCCGACCACGACCACCCCATGACGTCAACCGGAACGGAAGCCCGCAGGTGAAGGACCCGCTCGAGGAAGCCTCCGCCGACGTCGACCGGCGCGGCGCGGCGTTCATCCTCCTGGCCGTCGTGGTCGGGCTCGTCGGGCTCGCGATCGTGCGTCCGGGCGCACGCGACGCGCTCCTGATCGTCTTCGGCATCGTCTTGATGGTCATGCTCCACGAGGCCGGGCACCTGCTCGCGGCGCGGCGGGCGGGCATGAAGGCCACCGAGTTCTTCGTCGGGTTCGGGCCCCGGCTGTGGTCGTTCAAGCGCGGCGAGACCGAGTACGGCGTGAAGGCGATCCCCGCCGGCGGCTACGTCCGCATCCTCGGCATGAGCAACCTCGAGCAGCCGATCGAGGAGTACGACGAGCACGACCAGCCGACCGGCACATGGGTCCACGACTACGCACCGTCCGACGAGCCCCGCACGTTCCGCCGCGGCTCCTACCGGAACCGGCTCGTCGTCGTGCTCGCCGGCGTCACCGTGAACCTCATCATCGCGTTCCTCCTCTTCTTCATCGTCATCGCCGGGCAAGGTCGCGTGTCCGATGGCCCGAGCACGCGCATCTCGAGCGTGGTCGACGGATCCGCCGCGGCCGCCGCCGAGATGCGCGTCGGCGACCGGGTCGTGGCGGTCGACGGAACGCGGATCTCCGACTGGGACGAGCTCAAGGATTCGATCGAGGCGCACGGCGGCACGACCGCGACCTTCACGGTCGTGCGCAAGGGAGAAGAGGTCTCACTCGAGGCCACGCCGAAGGAGCGCGACGGCCTCGGTTTCCTCGGCATCAGCCCGGGGACGCAGTACCGCGACGTCGGCGTGTTCGAGGCGATCCCCGAGTCGTTCCGCACGATGGGCGAGATCACCGTCGGGACCGCGGAGGGGATCGGCCGGATCTTCTCGCCCTCCGGCGTCGAGCGTTACTCGCAGAACTTCACGTCGAACGCGCCCAAGGCGGGCAGCGCAGCCGCTCAGGACCGGCCGATGTCGCTCGTCGGCATCGTCGACCAGGGGAGCCAGATCGTCGACGGCAACATCTGGGCGCTCCTGTGGCTGCTCGGCGGCATCAGCCTGATCCTCGCCCTCTTCAACATGCTCCCGCTCCTGCCGTTCGACGGTGGTCACGCCGCGGTCGTCGGGTACGAGTGGATCGCGTCGAAGGTGAAGCACCGAGAGGTGCGGGTCGACTTCCGCCGGCTGATGCCCGTCACCGCCGTCGTGCTCGCCGTGTTCCTCACGCTCGGGCTCAGCGCGATGTTCCTCGACATCCGCCAAGCGGTCGGCAACTAGCACCGCGCCTCGTCGGCGCGGAACCCATGTTGCTCAACCGGGCTGCGCTCGACGGAATCGAGTCCGGCGCCATCGACCTCCAGTTCCGGCGCTGGCGTCGCCCGACGGTCAAGGCGGGTGGACGGCTCCGCAGTCGGATCGGTGAGCTGTCGATCGACGCGGTGGAGATCGTCGACCCGGCGCGCATCACCGCCGCCCAGGCCAAGCGGGCCGGGTTCGACTCGCCGGCCGCGCTGCTGAAGGTGCTCGACCAGCGCGACGAGGGCGAGGTGTACCGCGTCACGCTGCACCTGGCGGGGCCCGACTCGCGGATCGCGCTCCGCGAGCAGGCTGCGCTCACCGCCGACGATGTCGCGGAGCTCGATCGACGCCTGGCCCGCTTCGACCAGGCCAGTCGCCACGGCCCGTGGACGCGCACGACGCTCGAGCTGATCGTGCAGCGGCCGGCGGTGCGGGCACCCGAGCTCGCCGAGTCGGTCGGGCGCGAGACCGCCCCCTTCAAGACCGACGTCCGCAAGCTCAAGGAGCTCGGCCTCACCGAGAGCCTCGCGGTCGGGTACCGCCTGTCGCCCCGCGGCGAGGCGTACCTCGAGCGCAGCACCCCCGTCCCGCCGGGGAGAGGAGCGGGGGACGAAGGGAAGGAAGGTGCGGCTGGTATCTGATCGGATACCATTGACCCATGGACGCGAGCACCCTCCTGCGTGAGGCCCGAGAGCGGGCCGGGCTGACGCTGCGCCAGCTCGCGACCCGGGCGGGCACCTCGCACTCGACCCTCTCGACGTACGAGTCGGGGCAGAAGATCCCGACCTTCACGACGCTGGCGAGGATCGTCCGGGCGGCCGGCTTCGCGTTGGAGCTCGACCTCGCCCCCATCGCAGGTGGGCTCGATCGCGAGGCGCGCGGCCGTGAGCTCCTCGACGTGCTCGAGCTCGCCGAGATGTTCCCGGCGCGCCACGCGTCGTCGCTCGACTCCCCCCGCTTCCGGCGCGTCGCGTGAGCCTGGCGGCCAAGATCGTCGCGCTGCACCACGCGCTCGACGATGCCGAGATCCCCCACGCGTTCGGTGGCGCGCTCGCGCTCGCCTGGTGCACGCAGCGGGCTCGCGGCACGATCGACGTCGACCTGAACGTGTTCGTCGGCCTCGACCGAACCCGCGACGTCATGGCGGCGCTTCCCGCAGAGGTCGTCCGGAGCGAGGCCGATCGCATGACGCTCGAACGCGACGGACAGGTCCGGGTGTGGTGGGACGCCACACCCGTCGACCTGTTCCTCAACACGACCCCGTACCACGAGGAGCTCGCGCGCCGGACACACCTCGAGCCGTTCGCCGGTGACGACGTGCCGTTCCTCGGCTGCACCGACCTCGCGGTCTTCAAGGCGTTCTTCGACCGGACGAGGGACTGGGCCGACCTCGAGGAGATGGCGGCCGCGGGCACGCTGGACCGCGAGCTCGTCCTCGGGATCCTCGTGCAGTACCTCGGTCCGGACGACCCGCGCATCGCGCGGCTGCGCGAGCTCCCCGATCGCCCCGATCGCTGAGGACCCCGCTCGCCACCCCGCTCGTCCTCCACCCCCTCGCGGCTGCGTTGCGCACGGTGCGTGCGGTGCCTGCGCCCCGGGGGCGTGCGGTCGAGGGTGTGCCCGTAGGCTGGTGGCGGCATGGACACCTCGGTCGACCTCGCGCAGCGCTTCCCTCGCCGCCAGACCCGTCAGGTGACGGTGGGCAACGTGGCGATCGGAGGCGGCGCGCCGATCTCGGTGCAGTCCATGACCACCACCAAGACCGCCGACGTCGAGGGGACGCTCACCCAGATCTACGCGCTCGCCGGCGCGGGGTGCGACATCGTGCGATGCACCTGCAACGAGGAGGAAGCGGCCGAGGGACTGGCGCAGATCGTGCCGCGCTCCCCGGTCCCGGTCATCGCCGACATCCACTTCCAGTACCGGCTCGCGCTGGCCGCGATGGAGGCCGGGGTCCAGGGTCTGCGCCTCAACCCCGGGAACATCCGCAAGCCCGAGCAGATCAAGGCGGTCGCGGCCGAGGCGCGCGATCGCGGCCTGCCGATCCGGATCGGCGTCAACGCCGGGAGCCTCGACCCGGAGATCGAGGAGCGGCACGGCGGTGCCACGCCGGAGGCACTCGTCGAGTCCGCGGTGCGCGAGCTCGCGTACTTCCGCGAGGTCGACTTCGAGGACGTGAAGATCTCGGTGAAGGCCTCGAGCGTTCCGCTCATGATCGAGTCGTACCGCCAGCTCTCCGAGACCGTCGACTATCCCCTGCACCTCGGTGTGACCGAGGCCGGTCCGCCGCCCGCGGGGGTCGTGAAGTCGACTGCGGGAATCGGCACGTTGCTCGTCGAGGGCATCGGCGACACCATCCGCTACTCGCTCACCGCCGACCCGGTCGAAGAGGCCAAGGCCGGGCGCACGCTGCTGGAGTCGCTGGGGCTGCGCGAGCGCAAGGACGTCGACCTGATCGCCTGCCCGAGCTGCGGGCGCGCCGAGGTCGACGTGATCGCGGTCGCCAACGAGGCGCAGCGCGCGCTCGAAGGCCGCAACATCCCGCTCCAGGTCGCGGTGATGGGATGCGTCGTCAACGGGCCGGGCGAGGCCAAGGGCGCGGACCTCGGCATCGCGGCCGGGCGGGGCAAGGGCCACCTGTTCGTGCGCGGCCAGGTCGTGCGCGTCGTGCCCGAGTCAGAGATGGTGAGCGCGCTCGTCGCCGAGGCCGAGCTGATCATGGCCGAGGGCATCGACGCCGCGCTCGCCGCAGCTGATGCCGGCGCCGCAGCCGAGGCCGAGGCGGCGCGCGAAGAGCTCATCCAGATCCAGGGCGTCGACGCGAACCAGTCGTCGGAGAAGATCGCCAAGATCCGCGAGATCGCCGAGTAGCGCGGCCCGCGGGACGTGCGCGTCGAAGAGCCGTCGCCGGGAGCGCGCAGGACCGTGCGGAAGGTCCGCGTCGGACGGGCGTGGGCGATGGTCTGCGCGCTGGTGACCGCGGTCGCTGCCCTCGCCGCGACCGTGCTCGGAGAGCCGGCACTGCCGGACGGTGCAGCGGCCGATGCGCGCAGTGCCGAGCCGCGGCTGCACGTCACGGAGGTCCGTGCGGGGCTCCTGATCGGAGTGACGCGCGGCCCGGTGCGGGCGCGTCTCGTCGACCTGACGCGCGCCTGGGGCGTCGTGCTCCTCGGGTGGGGTGCACTCGTCCCCGGCCGGCTCCGGGTCGATGACCGCGACCTGCTCTGGTCGCCGCGCGACGTGTGGAGCAGCAGCGGCGCGCAGGAGGTCCTGGTCGCCTGGAACGACGTCACGCGCGTCGAGACGACTCGGACGTGGCTGCGTCGGTCGATCGTCCGGATCGTCACGGAGCAGGGCGACGACGCGTGGCTGCTCATCCGACCACGCGCTGCTCAGCCCGCGAGCGTGCGAAGGATGTTCGAGAAAATGAGCGCGACGGCTCGTGCGAGACGACTCGTGGTTACTGGAGGGGGAAGACGATCGGGATGGCGATGAGGGAGACGATCACCGTGATGATGGTGAGCGGCGCGCCGAGGCGCGTGAAGTCACGGAAGCGGTAGCCGCCCATCCCGAAGACGAGCAGGTTGGTCTGGTAGCCGATCGGGGTGAGGAAGGAGCACGAGGCGCCGATCAGGATCGCGATCGCGAACGGGCGGAAGTTCAGCCCCGCACCCGTCGCCGTCGCGGCGGCGATCGGGAACATGAGGACCGCCGCCGCGTTGTTGGACAGGAGCTCGGTCAGGATCATCGTGGCGAGCAGCACCGCCGCGAGGATCCCGATGTCGCCGATCGGTGATCCGGCATCGACGAGGAGCCGGCCGAGGTCCTGAGCGAGCCCGCTCGTCTGCATCGCCGCACCGAGCCCGAAGCTCGCGGCGATGAGCACGATGATGTCGAAGTTGATCGCCCGACGCGCCTCACCCGGCGTGATCGCGCCGACCACGAGGCACGCCAGGGCTGCGAGCAGCGAGGTCTTGAGCAGGTCGAGGATGCCGAGGCCCGAGACGACGATCAGTCCGACCGTGATCAGCTCGACGACTCGGGCTCGATTGCGACGAGGGGGGACACCGCCCTCGACCGCGGACACGAGCAGGAAGTCGTCACGCCCGCGCCAACGACGCCCGAAGTCGGCGTCCGCCAGCACGAGCAGGAGGTCGCCGGGCCGCAACCGGACGTCACCGAGGCGGCTCGCGAGGCGCTCGTCGGCACGGTGCACCGCCATGACCGCGGCGCCGTACCGTGCACGGAAGTCGACCTCCTTGATCGTCGAGCCGACGAGCGGTGATCCCTCGGCGACGACGACCTCGAACGTCTCCGTGTCCGTCCCCCCGCTCGCGACCGAGAAGTGCCGGTGCTCCGCGGACACGAGGCCGGGGATGCGATGGAGGTCGAGGACGCGGGTGATGTTGCCGGCGAAGATCAGGCGGTCGTCGCCGCGGAGGACCTCGTCGGGAGCGACCGGCGCGAAGCGGTCGCCGCCGCGCTCGATCTCGATGAGATAGACGCCTTCCAGGTTGCGGAGACCGGCGTTGGCCACGCTCTTTCCCACGAGATTCGAGCCACCGGCCACGAGCATCTCCAGCGTGTACGCACGCTCGCCGCCGACATCGGTTTCTCCCGGAGACTGGCGTCGCGGGAGGAGCAGCGGCGTCAGCAGCACGAGCGCGATCACGCCCACGATCGCCACCGGCAGGCCGACCGGTGTGATCTCGAAGACCTCGAGCTGTGGGCGCCCCGCCTGCTCGAGCAGGCCGGACACGGTGACGTTCGTCGACGTCCCGACGACGGTGATCACGCCGCCGAACACCGCCGCGTAGCTGAACGGCATCAGGAAGCGCGACGGCGATCGGCTCGTCCGTCGGCACCACGACACGATCCGAGGTGCGACCATGCTCACGAGCGGAGTGTTGGCGATGAACGCGGATCCGAGCGTGCCCGGGACGACGACGCGCGCGAGGTCGCGCCGCTCGCGAGAGACCGTCGGATCCGAGGCTCGGGTCCCGAGGGCGCGGTCGGTGAGGCCCTGCATCGCGCCGGTCGTCTCGGTCGCGCCGGCCAGCACGTACAGCGCAGCGACGATGATCGGCGCCTCGTTGGAGAACCCAGCGAAGGCTTGCGCCGACGTGATGACATCGCCGACGAGGAGCACGACGACCGCGCCGACCATCACGACCGACGGCTGGACGCGCTCGCTCACGAGCAGCACCATCGTGACGATGACGACGACGAGGGTGAACCACGCGTCGGCGCTCACCGTGTCCCCGCGCTCATCGAGCCATCCCCGTGTTCAGCCGCGGGTGAGCAGGTGATCCTGCCACCACTTGCGGATGCCGGTCGCGGATCCGGCGTGGAGGCGTTCGGCGCGGAGCCGTTGCTCGAGGTCGGAGTCGAGCTCGGGGAGGCCGGAGCCGCCGGGCGTCGTCACCCATGCGAGGAGCCGGTCGGCGAGCTGCGGGTTGCGCGGGAGCACGGGTCCGTGCATGTACGTGCAGAGCAGCCGCTCGCCGAGCACGCCGTCGGCGCCCGAGCCGTCGCCGTTGCCACCCCCGGTGACGACGCGGCCGAGGGGCTCGAGGTCCTCGCCGAGCGTCGTGCGGCCACCGTGGTTCTCGAACCCTGTCAGGGTCTGCGGTGGGCCGCTCGATCCCCAGTGGCGCGACGCCCCCGGCTCCACCACCACCTCGCCGATCAGGCGGCCGGAGCCCGCGCGGGTGACCGCGTCGATGATCCCGCTCCCCTCGATCGCGGTGCCGTCGGCGGCGTCGTAGCTGTGACCGAGGAGCTGGAAGCCGGCGCACACGGCGAACACCACCGCGCCACCCGCATGGGCACGCTCGATCGCCGGCCGCGACGCGCGCATGCCCTCCGCGGCCATGAGCTGGGGATCGTCTTCGCCGCCCCCGAAGAGGTAGATGTCGATCGAGTCAGGGATCGCCGCGCCGGCTCCGATCTCGACGAGCTCGGCGGGGATGCCGCGCCAGCGCGCTCGCTGCACGAGGACGATCGCGTTCCCGCGGTCACCGTACGTGCCGAGCAGCTCGGGGTAGACGAGGCCGACGCGCACTGCCGAGTCCCGGGGGCTCATGCGTCCTCCTTCGTGCCGTAGCGACGGTAGAGGGCGGAGAACTGGGTGTACGACGCGATGATGTACACGTCGTCGCCGGGGAGCGCACGCGCCGCGGCGATCGGGTCGTCCTCCACGACGGCATCGAGCTCGGCGTATCGCAGCCGGACCGCGACGTCGAGCTTGCGGTCGCCGGCCGCTGCCACCGGATGGCCGAGCAGCCACTCGTAGTGCACGTCCCAGAGCCACGACGGGTCCTTGCCGTCGGCGACGCGCGCGTTGACCGCGATCGTCACCGCCGCGCCCTCCTGCCCGGCGACGTGGCGGAGTGCCTCGGTCCACCCGGCCGGGTTCTTCGAGAGGAGGACCGTGGCCAGGCGGCCATCGCCGAGCGGCACCGACATGAAGCGCCCGGCCACGCTCGTGACCTTCCCCATCGCGCGTGCTGCGGCATCGGCGTCGACGCCGAAGTGCGTCACCGCCGCCACGAGTGCGAGTGCGGCGTTGGCACGGTTCCACGCGCCGGGGAGCGCCAGCGCGAGCGGGATTCGCCGGCCGTCGAGCAGCACCGCATCGCCGTCGAGTGCGTGCGCTGCGTCAGGCTGGGCGAAGCCGCACTCGCGGCAGTCGAACCGATCGGCCGACCAGTCGAGCAGCGCGCCGCACGACGGGCACGTGGCCGCGTCGTTGCGCCACCCCAGGCCGAGGTTCACCCAGGTGACCTTTGCCGGCGAAGCGGCCCACACGACGTGCGGATCGGACGCGTTCGCGACGACCGGGAGGTCCGGGTGCGCTTCGGAGACGCGCCGCCACGCATCGCCGACCGCGTGGACCTCGCCGTAGCGGTCGAGCTGGTCGCGGCTGAGGTTGCCGTACACGAGCAGCTCCACGCCGAGCGGGTCGACGACTCGCTCCACGACGCGCTCGTCGACCTCGAGGATCGCCGTGCCCGGACCGGCGGCGCGAGCGAGCGTGGGCGCGATACCCGAGGTGAGGTTGGCCCCCGTCGAGTTGCTCACGAGCGGCCGCCCGTCGACGCCGACGGCGGCGGCGAGCAGGCGTGTCGTCGTCGTCTTGCCGTTGGTCGCCGACACGATCGTGACGTGCTGGCCGGCCGCGACCTCGCGCAGGAGGTCGGGTGCGATCGTGTTCATGACGCGTCCGCTGATGGTCGCCCCTTGGCCGCGCCCGGCGATGCGCGACAGCCACCCGGCGACGCGCCCGGCCGCGATCGCCGTCCGTGCCCGTGCCGACCGGCGACTCACGCGAGGCGCTCGCACCAGTAGGCGTCGACGCGGTACGGGATCTCGAGCTCGGTGCATCCCGCGGTCGCGGGGTGCGTGGCGAGCACCACGCGCACGTCGTCGAGCACTGCGGCACGCTCGGCGTCGGGCAGGACTGCGACGTGGCTGACCGACGCGAACCGGTCGACGACGCGGTCGATGTCGAGCGTCTGCGTGTGGTGGAAGGCGCCTTCATGCAGCGGACCGAAGCCGCGGCGCTCGCCGAGCGCGCTGTCGGACCACCGCTCGTGGTCACGCCACGGCGCGCGCTTCTCGACGCGATCCATGATCGACCAGAGCGCATCGACCCAGTCGACCGAGCGGTCGCGGGCGTTCCAGATCATCGCGACGCGCCCTCCGGGGCGGAGCACGCGCGCGAGCTCGGCGAACGCACGGTCGGTGTCGAACCAGTGGAACGCCTGCGCGACCGTCACCGCGTCGAGCGTCGCCGCGGCGAGGGGGAGCGTCTCCGCGCTCCCGGCGACCAGCGGCACCGTCGGGCACGCGTCATGCAGCATCCGCCACATGCCCTCGACGGGCTCGACCGCGATGAGCTCGGCTCCGGTGGGGACGAGGAGCGTGGTGAGCTTCCCGGTTCCGGCCGCGAGGTCGCAGCAGAGGGTGCCGGGGACGAGTCGGAGATGCTCCGTCAGCCAGGCCACCGCGTCGGGCGGGTACGACGGGCGGGCCCGGTCGTACGCGTCAGCTCCGGAGTCGAAGCCGCGCTGCGCGACGTCGTGGACGGCCATCGGTCGATGTTGCCAGATCCCCCCCAACCCGAGGCTCTTCGGCACGCCGTGCGGCGTGACGCGCCGGAGAACGTGCCGAGAGGCCAAGCGGCTACTCGTGGAGGCCGCACTCCAGCTTGTCGAGGCCCGACCAGCGACCGGCGCGGGGGTCCTCGCCGTCCTCGACCGGGCGGGTGCACGGCCAGCAGCCGATCGACGTGTAGCCGAGCTCGCGCAGCGGGTGCTCGGGGAGCGCGCGGTCCTGGGAGTACCCGGCGACGTCGGCGCCGGTCCACGTCGCGAGCGGGTTCACCTTCACGAGGCCGCGACCGACGTCGTACGCGACGATCGGCGTGCGCGACCGCGTGCTGGCCTCGTCACGACGCAAGCCCGTCATCCAGGCCTCCTTGCGCGAGAGCGCCTTGGCGAGCGGGACGACCTTGCGGGCACCGCAGCAGCCGTCGGGATCGTCGAGCCAGCGGTCGTCGGGGTCGACCTCGGGCTCCACGACGCGGAGGTTGAGGTCGTAGCGCTGCCGGATGTGCTCGACGTACCAGAGCGTCTCGGCGAAGTGGTACTGCGTGTCGAGGAACACAACCTCGATCCCCGGATCGACCTGGTGTGCGAGGTCGATGAGCACGCAGTCCTGGAACGACGACGCGAGCACGAGGCCCTCGCGGAACTGCTCGACGGCCCACTCGATCGCCTTGCTCGCCGGCTTGCTCTCGAGTGACGCCGCGACCGCGGCGAGCTCGCGCAGGTCGATGTTGCTGTCGATCTCGGGCTGCGGGTGCGCGTCGGCGTCGCTCTCGCCGTCGGTGGGGCGGGAGCCGATGGCGATGCTCATGTCGCGCACTCGCTGTCGCCGACGGTCGCCTCGTAGGGACCGGTCTCCCCGAAGTCGACGTAGAAGTCGGGTTGGTCGTCGGGCAGCGGGAACTCGTCGAGGTGCTTCAGCGAGGTGCCGACCTCGGCGGCGCCACCCGCGCGGGCGAGCCACGAGGCGAACGTCTCGCCGGCGGTGCGCTCGTCGTTGAAGCGGCCGACGACCTGCACGACGGCTTCGGACGCCCGCTTCGCCGGGAGCTTGGTCGCCTTCTCGCCGAACGCGATCTCCATCTCACCGACCCGTCCGCCGAGCAGCATCTGGTACCCGGGCGCTGGGCGCCCGTGCGCGCGGCGCTCGAAGCCGAAGAAGCCGATGTCGGACGTGTGGTGCTGGCCGCAGCTGTTCGTGCAGCCGGAGATGTTGATGCGCACCCCGGGCACCTCGGCGAGGCCGGCCTCGTCGAGCGCCTTGTCGATGTCGGCGGCGAGGCCGCGCGACTGCGTGACGGCGAGGTTGCAGGTGTCGGCGCCGGGGCAGGCGACGACGTCGCGTGCGAGCTCCGCACCGGGTGTCGCCATGTCGAGGACGAGGAGGCGCGCGTGGAGGTCGCGGAGCTGGTCGTCACGCAGGCCGCGGAACACGAGGTTCTGGCGGTTGGTGACGCGCAGCTCGAGCGCGCGGCCGTCGGGGTCGAGGTCGCGCTGGATCGCGGCGATGCCCCGCAGCTGGTCGGCGGTGATGTCACCGAGGCGGGAGTGCGCGTACGCGCTCACGGTGCCGTTGGCTCGGCCACGCACGACGTTGGCGAGCTCCCACGCGGTGAACGAGTCGAGGCCGCGCAGCTCCACCGGCTGGGACTTCGGGCCGATCACCGTCGCGGTGCTCGTGCCCATGCCCGCCGGGGCGTCGCCGCGCTGCTGCACGAGCTCGGGGATGCCCTCGGGGTAGGTGGACGACGCGATGAGGAAGCGACGCTCCTTGACGATGCGCTCGCGCAGCTCGTCGATGCCCATCTTGTCGACGAGCCACTTCATGCGGGCACGGAGCTTGTTGTCGCGGTTCGCGTGGTGGTCGAAGACGCGCAACGTCGCCTCGATCGTCGCGAGCAGCTCCTCGCGCGGCGTGAACTCCTCGATGGCCTGCGCGGGGTGCGGGTTGGCCCCGAGCCCGCCGGCGACGAACACGCGGAAGCCGGGCTCGACCGTGCCATCGGGCAGCGGGCGGCTCACGGCGATGATGCCGACGTCGTTGAACATGGCCTGGCCGCAGTCGGTCGCGCAGCCGGAGAAGTTGATCTTGAACTTGCGGGGCAGGCGCTGCGCGATGGGGTTCCGGAGGAACCAGTCGGTGACGGCCTGCGCCCACGGGCTGATGTCGAGCACCTCGTACGGGCACGCGCCGGCGAGATGGCATCCGGCGACGTTGCGCACGGTGTCGCCGCACGCCTCGCGGCTGGTGAGCCCGACCGCGGCGAGGTGACGCAGCACCTCGGGCGTCTGCTCGAGCTGCACGAAGTGGAACTGGATGTTCTGCCGCGTCGTGAAGTGCGCCCAGCCGCGCGAGTAGTCCTCGACGAGGCCGGCCACCATCTCGAGCTGCTCGGGCTCGAGGCGCCCGTGCGGCACCTTCACCCGCACCATCTGGTTGTGCTCACCCTGGCGTTGGCCGTAGATGCCCTGGTTGAGGCGGAACACCCGGAAGGCATCGTCGTCGATCTCGCCCGCGAGGAAGCGCGAGACGCCGGCCTCGTAGCGGTCGAGCTCGGCTTCGATCTCGGGCTCGAGGGGGCGGACCGCGAGCGCTGCGAGCTCAGGAGTCAATGTGGGGCTCCAGTCGGGGGGGACCGTGCGCGACCGCGCCAAGAGGGGGGTCGTGCGGGGGGAGGTGGGCGCGTCGGGGGCCGTCAGGCGGCGACGCGCGCCGAGGTGCGACGACAGTGCTCGTCGCGGCCCTCGTGGGGGGTCCGACCCATGGCGATGCTGGGGGCTCCCCGGTGCTCGATCACGCTGCACACCTTACGGGGCGCGGCCTTGAATTGCCAGCACGAAGGTAATATTTCAATGTCGACCGGAGTAGTCGGGAACTGGGCCGGAGGGGCCACCGTTTAGCCTCGCCCGATGCGGATGTCGCGACTCTTCCTGCGCACGCTGCGCGACGACCCGGCCGATGCCGACATCGACAGCCACCGCCTGCTGGTGCGGGCGGGGTGCATCCGCCGGCTCGCGAGCGGGGTCTACGCGTGGCTCCCGCTCGGCCAGCGCGTGCTCGCGAAGGTCGAGCAGATCGTGCGCGAGGAGATGGACGCCGCCGGCGCCCAGGAGATGACGCTCCCGATCGCACAGCCGCTCGAGCTCTGGAAGCAGTCGGGGCGCGACGAGGCGTACGGGCCGCTCATGTTCCGCCTGCACGATCGCAAGGACGCGGAGTTCTGCCTGTCGCCGACCGCCGAGGAGGCGATCACGTCGATCGTGGCGGGGGAGTACTCGAGCTATCGCGACCTCCCGCTGAACGTGTACCAGATCAACTGGAAGTACCGCGACGAGCTGCGCCCGCGCTTCGGGCTCCTGCGCGCGCGCGAGTTCCTCATGAAGGACGCATACTCGTTCCACGTCGACGTCGACGACCTCAAGCGGACATACGCCGACATGTACGACGCGTATGCCCGCGTGTTCGAGCGGTGCGCGCTCACGTTCCGTGCGGTCGAGGGCGAGTCGGGCGAGATCGGCGGCGACATCAACCACGAGTTCATGGCGGTCGCCGCGGTCGGGGAAGACGACTTCGTGTGGTGTCCGAGCTGCGACTACGCCGCGAACGTCGAGGTCGCGCGTCGCCGGTCGGAGCGTCGGGACGAGCCGGTGGGCGCACCCCCGCGCGAGAAGGTGCACACACCCGACATGCCCGGTATCACCGCGGTCGCCGCGCACCTCGGCCTCCCCGAGTCGGGACTGCTGAAGAGCATCGCGTTCGACCTCGACGGCACGCCCGCACTCGCCCTCGTGCCGGGCGACCGGGAGGTGAACCCCGTCGCCCTCGCGCAGGCGCTCGCGCCCCGCTCGGTGCGCCTCTACGACGAGGCCGACTTCGACGCGCACCCCGAGCTCGTCAAGGGCTACCTCGGACCGGACGCGTCCGGCCTCGCGCTCGTGGTCGCAGACCCGCTGGTCTCCGAGCCGCAGGCCTGGGTGACCGGAGCCAACGAGCTCGACCACCATGTCCGCGACTCGGTGCTCGGGCGCGACTTCGAGGTGCAGGAGTGGGCCGACCTGGTGGCCGTCGTGCCGGGCGATCCGTGCCCGAGCTGCGGTGCGGCGCTCGCGATCGACCGCGGCATCGAGGTGGGGCAGGTCTTCGAGATCGGCACCAAGTACTCCGAGGCCCTCGGCGGCCTCTACACCGACGAGGCGGGCGACCAGCACCCCATGGTCATGGGGTGCTACGGGATCGGCGTCTCGCGCATCGTCTCGGCCGTCGTCGAGCAGCATCACGACGACGA
>JBBDWT010000039.1:0-7124 GCA_040902705.1 Acidimicrobiia bacterium
GGTCGTGGGCACCGCGATCGTCTCGCAGCCCGACGACACGACGCCCACGGCGGCGAGGGCCCCCGCGACCACCGTCGCGGACGACGCCCCGGCGGCCGCGTCGCCCGATCGCGCGGGCGCGACCGACGGCACCGAGGCAGAGGCGCCGACAGCCGCGTCGGCGCCGCTGCTCGACCTCGGTGAGCTCGGGGAGCTCGTCGACGCGGACGCGGTGCGGGCCGCGATCGACCAGCGGCTCCCGGACGGCGACGCCGACGCGTCAGCCCCCCCGGCCACGACGCCGTGCTCGATCGACCCGGGCGGCGCAGCCAGCTACGGGCTCGTCCTGTTCACAGCCGCGGGCACCGCGACGCGCGACGGCTCGTCCGTGTCCGTCCTCGTCGGCCCGACATCGGACCGGAAGAACGTCGCGGTCGTCCTCGATCCCGCGCGTGGCTGCGAGCTCCTCGAGACCGTGACGCTCTGACCGCCCGGGCGCGCCGTCCGCTCCCGCCAGAGAACCCGAAGGCGCCCCACCCGGTACGCTCGCTCGCCGATGGAGTGGACACGATGAGCGAGCCCAGCAGCACGAGCGTCAGCAAGGACACCGGCACCGACCGCGGCAAGGACTGGCCCGCCCAGGCCGCCGGCGCGATCGAGCAGGCCGTCCAGGCCGTCCGGGAGAAGACCGTCGAGCCGGCGCAGAAGGCGACCAAGACCGTCGTCTACGGGTTGCTCGCCACCTTCTTCGTGCTCACTGCGGCCACGCTCCTGATCGTCGGTCTCTTCCGGGGCCTGGTGGTGCTCACCGGCGAGGTCTGGATCGCGTACCTCATCTGTGGAGGAATCCTGGTGCTCGTCGGGGCGTTCTGCTGGACACTGCGCTTCAAGAGACCTGCTGACGACGAAGACCAGGAGTCCGAGTGAGCACGCAGACGCGCAAGCTCGTCATCGTGGGGTCCGGGCCCGCCGGGCTCACGGCGGCGATCTACGCCGCTCGCGGAAACCTCGAGCCGGTCGTGATCGAAGGGATCTCGGCCGGCGGTCAGCTGATGCTCACGACCGACGTGGAGAACTACCCCGGGTTCGCCGACGGCATCATGGGCCCGGAGCTGATGGCGAAGATGCGCGAGCAGGCGGCCCGCTTCGGTGCCGAGTTCATCACCGCCGATGCCGATCGCGTCGACCTCTCCGAGCGCCCCTTCCGGGTCTGGGTCGACACGGACGAGTACCGCGCCGAGTCGCTCGTGATCACCACCGGTGCGACCGCGCGCATGCTCGGCCTCCCGTCGGAGCAGGCGCTGCTCGGCCACGGCGTCTCGACCTGCGCGACCTGTGACGGCTTCTTCTTCCGCGAGAAGCCCCTCGCCGTCGTCGGCGGTGGCGACTCCGCGCTCGAAGAGGCGATGTTCCTCACGAAGTTCGCCACGAAGGTGACGGTCGTGCACCGGCGCGATGAGCTGCGCGCGTCGAAGATCATGCAGGAGCGCGCCTTCGCGAACCCGAAGCTCGAGTTCCTGTGGAACCAGGAGGTCGACGAGGTCAAGGGCAACGGGACGGTCAAGGCCCTCGCGCTGCGCCACACCGAGACCGGCCAGAGGTCGGAGCTCGCGGTTGACGGATTGTTCGTCGCCATCGGCCACGACCCCAACACCAAGCTGTTCCAGGGTCAGCTCGACCTCGACGAGAACGGGTACGTCGTCACCGCACCCGACTCGACCGTGACGTCGGTCGCGGGGGTGTTCGCGGCGGGCGACGTGCAGGACCACGTCTACCGCCAGGCGATCACCGCCGCCGGGAGCGGGTGCATGGCCGCGATCGACGCCGAGCGCTGGCTCGAGGCTGCCGCTCACGCCACCCAAGCCGCCGGAGCCGGCTGAGGTCACCAAGAGTCACCGTCGGACGGGAAGGGTCCAGCCGCGGACCGCGTTGGACCCCTCGGTACACTCGCCCACCCGGTGAGATCCGACCGGGCAGAAAGGACCACTCGTGTCGAACATCGTGAAGCTCACCGACCAGACCTTCGACGAGACGATCGGCGGCTCCGACAAGCCCGTGCTCGTCGACTTCTGGGCCGAGTGGTGTGGTCCCTGCAAGATGATCGCCCCCGTCCTCGAGGAGCTCGCGAGCGAGCACGGTGAGAAGCTCGCGATCGCCAAGCTCAACGTCGACGACAACCCGAACACGGCGATGCGCTTCAACGTGATGAGCATCCCGACGCTCCTCGTGTTCAAGCCGGGAGAGACCGCCGAGGAGGCCAAGCGCCTGGTCGGGGCGAAGGGCAAGGGACAGCTGCTCCAGGACCTCGCCGAGTTCGTCGACTGACACGGCTGCGCGCGTCCGAGCGCTCGGCGAGCCACGGTGCCTGAAGTCCTGAGGCGCGGCGTGCGCGGTGAGGCGGTCAGCGACCTCCAGCAACGGCTCGTCCACGCCGGTCACGACGTCGATGACGACGCCGGCGAGTTCGGTGCCGGCACGGTCCGGGCGGTCCGCGCCTTCCAGGAGGTGCGGGGCCTGCGCGTCGACGGGATCGTCGGCACGCAGACCTGGTCGGCGGTCGTCGAGAGTGGCTACGCCCTCGGTGACCGACTCCTCTACCTGCGCCGTCCGATGCTCCGCGGCGACGACGTCGCCTCCCTCCAGCTCCGCCTGAACGCGCTCGGCTTCGACGCCGGGCGCGAGGACGGGATCCTCGGCGACGAGACGCATGCGGCGCTGGTCGAGTTCCAGCGCGCCGCGGGCCTCGCCTTCGACGGCATCTGCGGCTCGACGACGATCGCCGCCCTCGACCGCGTCGGGTCCTTCGCGACCGGCTCGGCCGCCGGCCTCCGCGAGCGGGAACGGGTGCGCTCGGGTCCGCGCCGGCTCGCCGGGCGGCGCGTCTACGTGGCGGCTACGCCGGGGCTCGTCGCACTGGGGGAGTCGGTGACCCGCGGGCTCCTCGACGCCGGCGCCACCGCGCTGCTCGACGGCTCGGGCGACGACGACTCGTTCGTCGCCGCCGAGGCGAACCGCTTCGAGGCCGACCTCGTGCTCGCGCTGCGCTCGGGCGACGCACGCGGCTGGCGTTGCACCTATTTCGCCTCGTCGACCTTCAGCTCCGACGTCGGCCTCGAGGTCGCCGAAGCCGTCCGGCGTGAGCTCGGCGAAGTCCTCCCCGCCGACGCCGAGGTCTGCGGCCGGGCCTACCCCCTGCTGCGCGAGACCCGCATGCCGGCCGTGGTGTGCGAGCTCGTCGCCGAGGACGACGTCGACGCGATGCGCGACCTCGTCGGCCGCGCCGGCGACGCGGGCCGGGCGATCGTCCGGGGAGTGCGCCACGCGATCGAGACCACCGTCGACGCTTCCCCCTGAGCAGGTCGGCGCGAGTCTTACCCCTTGGGCTCCACGCTGAACCGCTCGATCGACTGCGGCCCGCTTCCTCAGGCCGACTCCGCCCGGGGGAGCTGGCCCTGGGTGACCGTCCGGTAGATCCGCTCGAGATCGTCGAGGCCGGCGAAGTCGACCATCAGGGTGCCCTTGCCGCCGGCCCCCAGACGGATCTTCACCCGCGTGTCGAGGTGGTCGCCGAGCATCTCCTCGAGCTCGGCCAGCCCCGGTGGGCGCATCTTCGTGCCCGCGCCGTTCGTGGAGCGCGCCTTCGGGTCGTCGCCGTCGTTGCGCGCCCGCACCGCGTCCTCGACCTGGCGGACCGAGAGGTCGTCCTTCACGATGCGCTTGGCGAGCGCCTCCTGGAACGCGCGGTCGGGCGTGCCGAGCAGCGCTCGTGCGTGTCCCATCGTGAGCTGACGTTCGCGCACCGACCGCTGGATCGACGGCGGGAGCTGCATCAGGCGGAGGGTGTTCGAGATCGCGGCTCGGCTCTTGCCGACGCGAGCGGCGACCTGCTCGTGGGTCAGGTGGAAGTCTTCGATGAGCTGCTGGTACGCGGCCGCTTCCTCGATCGGGTTCAGCTCTTCCCGCTGGAGGTTCTCGACCAGGGCCTGCTCGAGCGCGGTGTTGTCATCGGTCTCGCGGACCAGCGCCGGGATGCTCTGGAGGCCGACGCGGCGCGCCGCGCGCCACCGACGCTCGCCTGCGATCAGTTCGAAGCCGTCCCCGGCGGGCCGGACCAGCACGGGCTGGAGCAGGCCGACCTCGCGGATCGAGTCGGCGAGCGCACCGATCGTCTCCTCGTCGAAGGCGTCCCGCGGCTGGTACGGGTTCGGTTGGATCGAGGCAACGGGGATCTCCCGGTACCCGACCCCGTTCGGGGTCTTGTGCTCCGCCGCGCCCGGGGGGATCAGGGCGCCGAGGCCCCTACCCAGCCCGCCTGAACGCGCCACGGCCCACCTCCTTGGCCAGGTTGCGGTACGCCTTCGCTCCGCTGGACTTCGAGTCGAACACGGTGATCGGCTGCCCGTACGACGGTGCCTCGGAGAGGCGCACCGTGCGCGGCACGACGGTCTTGTAGACCTTCGACCCGAAGTAGTCGCGCACCTCCTCGACGACCTGATCGGCGAGCTTGGTGCGCGCGTCGTACATGGTGAGGATGATCCCGCGCACGTCGAGCGACGGGTTCAGGTTCGCCTGCACCAGCGCGACGTTGCGGAGGAGCTGGCCGAGGCCCTCGAGCGCGTAGTACTCGCACTGGATCGGGACGATGACGTCGTCGGCGGCCGCGAGCCCGTTCACCGTGAGCAAGCCGAGCGAGGGCGGACAGTCGATCAGCATGATGTCGAACTGGTCCCGCACCGAGTCGAGCGCGCGCTTGAGGCGCAGCTCGCGGCTGATCTGCGGCACGAGCTCGATCTCGGCGCCCGCGAGGTCGATCGTGGCGGGCGCGACGAACAGGTTCCGGATGGCAGTGGCCTCGACCGCGTCGTCCATCGACGCGTCGTTCATGATCACGTCGTAGATCGAGCCGCTGACGTCGCGGGGGTTCAGGCCGACCCCGGTGGTGGCGTTGCCCTGGGGGTCGAGGTCGACGATCAGCACCCGGAACCCCTCGTCGGCCAACGCGGCTCCGAGGTTGACGGCCGTGGTCGTCTTGCCGACCCCGCCCTTCTGGTTCGCGATCGCGATCACGCGCGGCAGCTCGAGTGGTGCCGGGCCGTCGTCGCCGTTCGCCTCGGGGAGATCGTCGGCGTGCAGGATCGGCCCCTCGGGTACCTTCGCGGTCATGTCGACCTTCGTCCTGGTGGACACGGCCCCCTCCAGATCGTCCGTGGCCTCGACCTCGACCTGAGACTCACGGGATACCGAGGATACCGCCGGATCGCGAATTACACCAGTGTTGTTCGTGTGATTGGTGTGATTTTCTTCGGCGGAGCGGGCGCGCCGCTTCGACTTCCTGCGTACCATCGAGATGCTCCTGGGGCCGGTGTTCGAGGAGCTCGCCTGACGGCATCGTCGTCGCTCGGCCGGCCACGGTCAAGTCTAGGCCCGGCAGTCGGCACTTGCTGCGGCTTCGGCGAACCGGGCGATGGTGACGAACCGGGCGATGGTGGAGGTGCTCGAGAAGCCCGGTTCCCGGTCCCCCGTCACATCGGGAGCCACGGGGTCTCCCCTGTGGGTTCCACGTGGAACGCCCGGCCGCCCGGCCGTTGGGCCGGTGGGGCCGGTGGTCGCCTCTGCGGGTTCCAAGTGGAACGCCCGGCCGCCCGGCCGTTGGGCCGGTGGGGCCGGTGGTCGCCTCTGCGGGTTCCAAGTGGAACGCCCGGCCGCCCGGCCGTTGGGCCGGTGGGGCCCGGTGGTCGCCTGT
Organism: Acidimicrobiia bacterium; assembly: GCA_040902705.1. Lineage (GTDB taxonomy): Bacteria > Actinomycetota > Acidimicrobiia > IMCC26256 > PALSA-555 > DATBSK01. The sequence continues at coordinate 5,723 of JBBDWT010000039.1, forward strand.
GCTGGTTCCACGTGGAACGCTCGGCCGCCCGGCCACCGGCCGGCCCACCGGGGAGATGCAGCGGGTTTCACGTGGAACCCCGCTACCAGAGCGGACGCTTCTCCGGGATGCCCCGCTTTCGGGGCCACCGGGGATCGAGCGGCCCCCGGCGCTGGAAGACGGCCGCAGTCGCGCCCGCCTCGTGGGCCACGGTCGGAGCGGTGAGGCCGAGCTCGGCGAGGGCGGCTGCGTCCCATCGTCCGGGCGGCGCCTCGGGGGGCTCGCTGACGACCAGACGGCCCGACGGTGCGAGAAAGGCGACGGCCGACTCGGCCGTCACGGGCGGTGCCGCGAAGCTGCGCGCGGTCACCAGCTGGTAGCGCTCTCGGTGGGCGGGATCCCGCGCCGCGTCCTCGGCCCGGACATGGACGACCGTGATGCGATCCGCGAGCCCGAGCCGGTCCACGGCCTCGCCCAGGAACTCGGCGCGGACGCGACGGGAGTCGAGGAGCGTGCCCGTCGACGCCGGGACCACCAGGCCGACGACCAATCCGGGGAGTCCGCCCCCGCTGCCGAGGTCGAGGTACCGGAGCGAGGGGTCGAGGTCGACGCCCGCCAGCGCCAGCGTGACGAAGTGCTCGGCGTGGGCCCGCTGCTCGCTGATCGGGCGGGGCCCGAAAAAGCCGAGGTCCTGCGCCTGACGCAGGACCTCGTCGAGTACGTCGGGCACCGGCTGTCCCTAGCCGGGTCGGACGACCACCCGACGGCGGGGCTCCTCGCCCTCTGACGTCGTGGTCACCCCGTCCACCGTGCCGACCGCGTCGTGCACCACCTTGCGGTCCGACGCCGACATCGGCTCGAGCGCTCGGTCTTCGCCCGACTCCCTCACCCGCTCGGCGAGATCGAGGACGAAGCGCTCGAGGGCAGCCCGGCGCTTGGCCCGGTAGCCGCCGACATCGACGTGGATGCGGGCGCCGTGACCCTCGGTCCGGCGCTGCACGACGGTGCGGACCAGCTCCTCGATCGCCTGCAGTGTGGCGCCCTTCGGGCCCACGAGGAGCCCGAGATCGCTGCCCTCGATGTCGACGATCACCACGTCCTCGTCCTCACGGCGGGTGCTGACCTCCGCATCCACCCCGAACGCATCGACGAGGCCATTGGTGAAGTCGGCCGCCGCTGCGGCCTGCTCCTCCACCGAGACGCTGTCCACACTCACCCTGTCCTCCTGTCCGTTGGAGCCCGACCTGCTGTCGTCGCTCCGTGTCGTCTGCGAGCCTGCGGGGCGCGCGCCGCCGGAGCGACCACGTCCTCCGCGCCGGCGACGCTTCTTCGCGGGCGACGCCGGTGACCCCGACTCGTCCTGCTCGCTCGGTCCCCCGGCGGGGGGGCCCCCGCGTCAGTACGCGGCGTCGACCCCGTGCAC
>JBBDWT010000040.1:0-25139 GCA_040902705.1 Acidimicrobiia bacterium
ACTTCCTGCCGTTCATGGTGCTGCCGATCTACGTGAGCCTCGAGAAGATCGACCGCGACCTCGTCGCGGCCGCGAACGACCTCTACTCGACGCCCGCGCGTGCGTTCCGCAAGGTGGTGCTTCCGCTCTCGTTGCCGGGAGTCTTCGCGGGCAGCCTGCTCACGTTCATCCCGGCATCCGGCGACTTCATCAACGCCGAGTTCCTCGGCAGCCCGAAGACCCGGATGATCGGCAACGTCGTGCAGAACCAGTTCCTGGTGCAGCTCGACTATCCGACCGCGGCCGCGCTCTCGATCACCTTGATGATCATCATCACGATCGCGGTGCTCGTCTATGCACGGTTCCTCGGCACGGAGGACCTGACCGGATGAGTGCCGTCACCGCGCCCGCGCCCGTCCCCGTGCCGGCGGAGCCGCCGATGGAGAGCGTGTTCCCGCCGCCGTGGATGCGCAAGGTCGGCAACCGCTTCCTCGATGTCTACGCGGGGCTCGCGCTCGTCTACCTGTTCCTGCCGATCTTCGTCATCGTGCTGTTCAGCTTCAACGCGCCGAAGGGGCGCTTCAACCTCGTCTGGCAGGGATTCACGCTCGAAAACTGGAAGGATCCGTTCGCCGTTCCCGAGCTCGTCGACGCCTTCGTGTTCAGCCTGAAGATCGCGACGATCGCGACGGCCGTCGCCGTGGTGTTCGGCGCGCTCGTGTCGCTGGCGTTGTGCCGCTACAAGTTCCGTGGCAGCGGGGCCGTGAACATGCTGCTCGTCCTTCCTCTGACGACGCCCGAGATCGTCCTCGGCGCATCGCTCGGCGGCCTGTTCATCCTCCAGGTGTACCCGCAGCCCGTTCCGCAGATCCTGGGCGAGGGCACGATCATCATCGCCCACGTCATGTTCTGCGTGAGCTTCGTCGCGCTCACCGTCAAAGCGCGACTGCGCGGCTTCGACTGGACGCTGGAGGAAGCCGCGATGGATCTCGGGGCGGGGCCGATGCGCGTGTTCACGAAGGTGACGCTTCCGCTGATGCTGCCCGGGATCATGGCCGCCGCGCTGCTGTCGTTCGCGCTGTCGCTCGACGACTTCATCATCACGCTGTTCAACGCCAGCCCCGACGACGTGACGTTCCCGCTCTACATCTACGGAGCGCGCCAGCGCGCGCTCCCTCCGCAGATCAACGTGCTCGCGACGATCGTGCTCGTCGCGAGCGTCGCGCTGCTCGCGTCGGGGACGCTGTTCCAGCGCATCCGCGAACGACACTCGGGACAAGGCGAGATGGCAGCACCCCGCGCCATCGTCATGCCGGTGGAGGACTGAGCCGCTACTCGCTGACGCCGTCTGCGCTCAGGTCGCGCAGCGCAGTGCGGATGCGCCCGGCCTCATCGGCCAGCTGCTCCGGGGACGCGTCGGTCGCGCGGTCGAGGTGCAGGTCGGCTTCACCGCGCGTCATCGGGATGAGGTGCACGTGCACGTGCGGCACCTCGAGCCCGGCGATGAGCACCCCGACCTTCAGCGGTGAGTACACCTCGTCCAGCGCGCGGCCGATCGTCATGGCGACCGCGGTCAGGTGCTGGGCGAGCGCGGGCTCGAGGTCGATCCAGTGGTCGACCTCGGCGCGCGGCACGACGAGCGTGTGGCCCGGCTGGACGGGGTTGATGGACAGGAAAGCGACCGCGTCGTCGTCGCGCCACACGAACGTTCCCGGGAGCTCGCCGTCGATGATGCGGGTGAAGACCGTCGGCACGGCGTCGAGGCTATCGACCCCGCGATCCGGCCGCCTGGGGTGCGGCTAGCGTGCCGCGCCGTGAAGGTGCTCCACCACGCTGCCGTGTGCACGCGCGACCTCGATCGTGCGCGGTGCTTCTACCGCGACGGGCTCGGCCTCCACGAGCTGATGGACCACGAGTTCGACGGGGACTGGCCCGAGCTCTTCGGTGCACGCGATCCGCGCCTGCGCTCGGTGTTCCTCGGTGATCCGGCGTCGGCCGATGCGGGTGTGGTGGAGCTCGTCGGCTTCCCGTCCGGCGTCGCCGACGCGCCTTCCTCGCCCGCGGAGCCCGCGGTCGGCTTCTTCCTCTTGTCGTTCTTCGTCGATCTCGACGCGACCCTTGCGCGACTCGGCGAGCTCGGCTTCACCGACGCGGCGCGTCGGATCGCCGTCCCCGGCCCGCAGGGCCCGGTGCGCATGGCGACGATTCGTGATCCCGATGGCGTGCTCGTCGAGCTCATCGACGCGCCGGCCGGCTGAAGGGGCGAGCTCCGACCGTGCTGCATCCGGAGATCGACGCCGAGGCGACTCGTGCGATGCACTCGGTCGAGGGTCGAGTGGTGATCGTGACCGGCTCCGGCCAAGGCGTGGGGCGGGGGATGGCGAACCACCTGGCCAAGGGCGGCGCGTCGGTCGTCGTCGCCGAATGGAACGCCGAGAAGATGCAGCGGACCTGCGACGAGCTGACCGAGCTCGGCGCGACGACTCTCGGCGTCGAGGTCGACATCCAGGACCGTGAGCAGATCGAGGCGATGGTCGCCCGCACCATCGAGCGGTTCGGACGGGTCGACGGATTGATCAACAACGCGCAGACCTTCCGCGCGAATGCGCCGGTCGCCGACGTCACCACCGAGGACGTCGAGGTGTTCTACCGCTCGGGCGTGCTGGGCACGCTGTGGGCGATGCAGGCCGTCCACCCGCACATGAAGGCCGCGGGGTGGGGTCGCATCGTGAACTTCGGCTCGTCGATGGGTCGCGTCGGCGGCGCGGGCTTCGGCGCCTACAACGCGTCGAAGGAAGGGATCCGCGGCTTGTCGCGCACGGCCGCGCGTGAGTGGGCGCCCGACGGGATCATCGTCAACGTGATCGCGCCGGCGGCGGCACCGCCGAGGGCCGTGGGCAGCGAGCACTACGAGGAGTTCATGCGCACGTGCCCGATGGGACGAAACGGTGATCCCGAGCTCGACGTCGGCCCGATCGCGCTGTTCCTGTGCAGCGACGCGTGCCGGTACGTGACCGGCCACACGTTCATGGTCGACGGCGGCAACTTCCTGTGGTCGTGAGCGGGTGGTCGTGAGCGACGCACCGACCCGCCGGGGCGAGACCGCCGACTGGCGCGACCCCTGGCCGTCGCAGGGAGTGCGCCAGGGCGAGCCGCAGCCGTCGCCGGGGGTGGACTCGCTGCGCGCCGAGGGGTTCCGCGTCGTGTTCGACGTGGAGACGGTCCCGGAGGACGGCGACCGGTACCAGGACCACCTCAACAACGGCGCGCCCGTACGGATGTTCAACGAGCTGCGGATGGCATACGTGGCCGCGCACCTCGCGCCCGACTGGGCCCGGTACGTCCGCCGGTCCAGTCGCACGGTCGTCGTGCGCGAGCTGCACGTGCAGTACGAGAGCGAGGGGTGGCTCCACGAGGAGTTCGTGGGGGCGACGCGCTGGGCCGCGAGGCGCGGCAAGGCGGGCCTGGTCGAGCAGCGCCTGGTCGAGGCGGCGAGCGGTCGACCGTTCGCGCGCGCGTGGGTCGTGCAGCTGCTCGTCGGTGCCGAGGGCGTCGAGCACTTCCCCGACTGGTTCTGGGAGGCAGTCGCCGGGATCGAACGCGGTCCCATCCCCGAGTGGCCCTCCGACCGGAGGCCCTGGGGACCACCCGCCTGAGCGCCCTACCCCGGGCACCCAACGCGCGCGCAAAACCCCGCTCTTCAGGCGCCGAGGCGCATGAGGAGGTGGCCGAGCGCGGTGACCGCACGCGTGCACGCGGACTCGTAGCCCTCGTCGTCGATGCGGGGGCCGATGAGCTCGAGGTCAAAGCAGCCCGCGTACCCTGCCGCGAGCACCTGGCCGAGGATGCGCTCGAGCGGGATGTCGCCGTCGCCGGGCACGAGGCGGTTCGGCGTCGACAGCGTGCCGATGGCGAAGTCGCTCACCTGCACGATGCGGAAGGTGTCGACGGCCGTGCGGATCGTGTCGGCGAGGCCGCGCTCGGCCCAGCACGCGTTCGTCTCGACGCACACTCCGGTGCCGAGGCGACGCGCGAGGTCGACGGCGTCGGCGAGCGTATGCACGAACCCGACGTCGACCCGCAGCGAGTTGGTGTGCTCGAGCCCGAACGGGATGCCGCGGGTGGCGGCGTCGGCCACGACCGGGCCGAGTGCCTGCTCGAGTGCGTCGGCTGCGTCTTCCCACGCGAGCTGTCCCGCCGGACCCGTGGTGAGGATCACGCATTCCGCGTCGACGGCTTCGGCGGCGTCGAGCGCCCGCTGCACGCGGGCGCGTTGCTCGGGCCACTGGGCCGGCGTGTCGAGATGGAACGGCCCGATGCCGATCAGGTTCGTCACGCGCAGCCCCGCACCGCGGATGCGCTGCGCTCCCGCGTCGATGCCGGCGGCCTCGAGCTTCGCGAGCGACGCCCCGATCGCGGTGATGCCGGCGCGCTCGTAGAAGGCGAGATCCGTGTCGAGGTCCCACTGGAACGTCGAGATGGCGGAGAGCGAGACGCGCGGGTGCACGGCTATCCGAGCGACGCGGCGCGGCCGATGCTGCCCCCGCCGTCGAGCTGGAGGTTGATGCCGGTGAGGTACTCCGACTCGCTGCTCGCGAGGTAGACGGCCGCGTGCGCGATGTCGCTCGCCTCACCGAGACGGGTGAGGTGCATCGCCTCGAGTCGCTCGCGGCGCTCGTCGGTCATGTCCGCGTCGCGCCGTTCGTTGACCACGTAGCCGGGGCTGATCGTCGTGCAGCGGATCCCGTGGGGCGCCTCCTCGACGGCGATCGCCCGCGTCAGCGCGTTGAGCGCGCCCTTGCTCGTCGCGTACGCCGCGAGACCGGCACTCGGGCGCTCACCCTGGCGCGACGAGACGTTGATGATCGACCCGTGGCCGGCCGTGCGCATGTGCGGGATCGCGGCCCGGCTGAGCCACATGGGCGCCGTGACGTTGACCCGGAGCGTCGACTCCCATGCGGCCGTGGTCATGTCGGCGACCGTCGAGTCGCCTCCGTCGACGACGCCGGCGACGGCGTTGTTGACGAGGACGGTCAGCCCGCCGAGGACGGCGACGGCATCGGCCACGAGCTTCGTGCACGCGTCCTCGGTGCTGAGGTCGGCCGGCACGAAGGTCGCGGTGCCTCCTCCCGCCGCGATCTCGTCGACGACCGCCGCACCGCGAGCGGCATCGCGCCCGTGGACGATCACCTGGGCACCCTCGGCGCCGAACCCGAGTGCGATCGCGGCGCCGATTCCCGCCGTCGAGCCGGTGACGAGTGCGCGTTCGCCCTGGAGTCGCATCAGGCCGGGAGGGTAGGCGGCTCCGCGACGGGTGTGGAGCGAGCGGACAGGTGGTCTCGGTCTCGGGGCTGCCGTTGTCGTGCGGTGGGGCGTCGCCTAGCCTGGTCGGGTCCCGATCCTTCGTGTGCTCGCCGCGGCGCGCCCGAACCCTGTTGCTGATGTGGTGGATGATGAACGATGAGGCTCGCGTGGACCGGCACCGCCGGAGTCGCCGCGCGGGCCGGCTCGTCGCGGCGGTGGCGCTGACGGCAGCCGTCGGGGCGGTGATCGCGCCGGTCGCAGGGGCCGAGCCGATCGACGACGCCCGCGCGCAGGTGGCCTCGGCGCAGCAGGCCGCCGACGCGGCGGCGGCGCGCTACGAGGAGGCGATCGGTCGCCTGGAGCAGCTCGGTCTCGACATCGAGGCCCTGCGGGGCCAGATCGAGGGGGGGCGCGCCGAGGCGGCTCGCCTCCGCGCGCTCGCCCGGGACCGCGCCGTCGCGGCGTACGTCGGGCGCGACGGGCTGGACGGCGCCGGGTTCGTGCTCGAGGGCGGCGATCCGCTCGACGGGATCCGCCGGGAGAAGCTGCTCGCTCGCACGAAGCAGCAGGACGACGCCGCCGCGGCTCAGCTCGCGGCGGTCACGAAGGAGCTCGCTCGACAGCGCGCTGAGCTCGAGGATCGACGCGCCGAGCAGCAGCAGGCGGTGACGGAGGTCGAAGCCGAGCAGGTCGCGGTGCAGGCGCAGCTGTCCGCCGCCCAGGTGGCGCTCGACGACCTCGAGGAGCAGCTCCGCCGCGAGCAGGAGGCGCAGCGCGCCCGGGAGCTCGCGGCCGCCACCGCCCGCGACGCAAGCAACCGGTCGAACGGCAAGGACTACGGCGGTACCTTCGTCGCCACCGGCATCGTGTGCCCGATCCAGGGCGCAGTGTCGTTCGTCGACTCGTTCGGCGCTCCCCGTCACCAGGGTGCGCACCAGGGCGTCGACCTGATGGCGGCGAAGGGGACCCCGAACGTCGCCGTCGTCTCGGGCAACGTCGAGTTCAAGGACGGCAGCACCTCGGGGCTCGGCGCGCGCCTCCACGGCGACGACGGCACCCTCTACTACTTCTTCCACCTCTCGGCCTACGAGGGCGGTCCGCGCCACGTCAGCCAGGGCGAGGTGATCGGCTACGCCGGCAACACCGGTGACGCGCGCTACACCGCACCGCACACGCACTTCGAGATCCACCCGGGCGGTGGCGCGGCGGTCAACCCGTACCCGTCGGTCGCCGCCGTCTGCTGACGGCCGCCGGCTCGTGAGCTGACGACCGTCAGCGGCGGCTCGCCGCGATCTCGGTCAGTGCTCGCCGGGCGGGTTCTTGCCCACACCCACCATGGGCGCCGGCGTGTCGCCGTCGACGCCCTGGATCCAGCGCTCGACGCCTTCCTGGCACCGCTGGATCACCTTCCACGCGAGCACCGTCTTCTTGTCGGGCGCGGTGAAGGTGATGGGGAACGAGGTCTCCTCGTCGGGGACGGAGTCGCTCGTGAAGACGATCCGCTTCCCCTTGGTCGTCGCGCTCCATCCTTGGAGAGCCTCCGGCGTCGCGTCGGTCACGCCGTTGGGGACGCGGAAGTCCATCACCGTCGTCACCGACTCGTCGCACCCGTGCTCGGGCGCGAACTCGACGGTCGCCTCCTTGCCGGGCTTGACGCGGGTCGGATCCGCCTCGACATGGGCGAACGCGGGGCCGGCGGCGAGCACGAGTGCGCCGGCGGTGGCAAGCGCCACCGCGGCAACGCGTCGGGTCGTACGCATCTGGGCTGTCTCCTCGATCGTGATTGTCGGATGCCAGACGTCGAGCCGTCGTCCTCGAGTGGGTCGATCCTGGCATCGGGGTAGTCGCTCCTGGTGGCGGTGGGGTTCCCGGGTCCACGGTGCGAGACTCGGCACCGACGCCCGGCTCCGGAGGCCGCCCGACGACTGCGAGGGAGCGCCGCGCCCGTGGACACCCATCGCCATCATCAGCACGTCCCCGCAGGAGCGGCGATCGGCAGTGCCGACGACGCTCGCGCCGGTCAGCGCCGCCGGGCGCTCTGGATCGCGCTCGGCGCGAACGGCGGCTTCCTGGTTGTCCAGGTCATCGCCGCGCTCGCGTTCGGATCCCTCGCGCTGCTCGCAGACGCGGTTCACATGGTGTCGGACGTCGCGGCACTCGCCATCGCCATCGTCGCGCAACGCGTCGCGACGGCTGCTCCGTCGCGCCGGCACACCTATGGCCTCGTGCGCGCCGAGGTCATCGGCGCGCAGGTCAACGCGCTGCTGCTGCTCGGGGCGGCGGCCTGGATCGTCTTCGAGGCGGTCCGGCGGTTCGGTGAGACACCCGAGGTCGACGGTGGTGGAGTCGCCGTCGTTGCGGTCCTCGGTCTGCTCGTCAACGGTGGCAGCGCGTGGGTGGTCGCCCGGGCCGCCGGCAGGAACCTCAACCTTCGCGGCGCCTTCTGGCACCTCGCGGGCGACGCGCTCGGGTCGCTCGGTGCGCTCGCCGCGGGCATCGCGGTGCTCGCCGCGGACGCGACATGGGTCGACGCGGCGGCGTCGTTGTTCATCGCCGCGCTCATCGCGTTCTCTGCAGTGATGCTGCTGCGCGACGTCGTGCGGGTGCTGCTCGAAGGCGCGCCGTCAGGCCTGAGCGTCGACGACGTCGAGGCCGAGCTCGCGGCGGCGCCGCGCGTGGAAGCGGTGCATCACGTGCACATCTGGTCGCTCGGCTCGGAGACGCCGGCGCTGTCCGCCCACGTCGTCCTCGCCGGCGAACCGTCGCTGCACGAGGCTCAGGCCCGTGGTGATGCACTGAAGGCGATGCTCGCCGAGCGCTTCGGCATCGGTCACGTGACGCTCGAGCTCGAGTGCCACGACTGCGTCGACGGCCACGACTCGCCCGCGGCGCCTTCGTCCGGGCCTTCGGCGCCCGGATCCCCGGCCGGGTCGACGGCCTGATCACGCCGGCGGCGTGTCGGCTCCGGACGCAGCCGGAGCGCGCCCACGATCGCGAGCCCGGCCCCGAGCCCGAGGGCGGTGGCGACGATCGCGCGGGCGGTGTCGGTCGAGAGGGTCGTCGGGAGCTGCGATCGGCTCAGGACCGAGAGATCGGCGAGCCCGCCCGCGATCGCGACGAACAGCCCCGCGATCAGCACGAGCGGCGCGGCGGCGTGCACCCCGCGACGGACGACCCACACCATCGCGACGATCGAGGCGACCACCGCGCCGACGGCGTACATGCTGGCGCCGACCTTCGTGCCTGTTCCCTCGGTGGTCGCGTTCCAGGCGCCGATGACATGCAGCGTCTCGGCGACGATCACGCCGAGGAGAGCGATGACGACGGCGACGCGCGCCTGCGCGGTCCGACTGCACGCGACGACGAGCGCGGCGAGCACGAACGCGACCGCGATCCAGAACCACGGCGACGCGCCCGGCACCCAACGAACCGCACCTCGGACGACGATCGGGGTGTCACCCTGAAGGAGGTGGACCTCGAAGCGCTGCACGACGTGTGGACGGTCGGGGTCGGCGCGGACCGCAGGCGCGTCGCCGCGCGCCATCCAGTGCGAGCGGTGGTCGTGCCACCGCGCGACCGACTCGCCGTTCACCTTTCGCCACACGGGCGCGGCGTCGGAGTCGGCGCGGTCGGGGACAGGGTCATTGCCGGCGCGGGTCCGGTTGACGTACGTCGCCGGCGACCGCACGTTCTCGAACGTGCCGTTCGGGCCGACGCGCAGGTACGGCTCGCCGTCGTACCCGAGCACGACCACGTCGCGCTCGGTGTCGTTGGTGAGCTCGAGCCGATCACCGAGGTCGACCGCCCGCAGCTCGACCCCGGGGACGTCGGGACGCGTGCTCGTGATCACGGTCTCGTAGTTCGACGGGCCGACGCCGCCGACGCCGTGCGCCCACGCCGCCGCGGGAGTCGCGACGACCGCGCCAGCCGCGAGGGCGGTGCAGACCGCGAGCCGCGCCACGGTGTGCCCCGGGCGCAGCGTCACCCGGTTGCCTCGGCCGCCCGGACCGCGGCGACGAGGTCGACGCGCGCTCGGGCGACCCGCGAGCGGATCGTCCCGACCGGCACGCGGCACACGTCCGCGGCCTCCTCGTACGAGCACCCGAGCAGCTGGGTGAGGACGAACGCCTCACGACGATCGGCATCGAGGCCCTCGACGAGTGCCTCGAGGGCGTGCTCGCTCGCGCCGTCGGGCTGGTGGTGCGTCGCCACGGACGCCTCGGTCCGTGCCCGGCGGAGCAGGTGCCGCCGGCGCACCCGGCCCCGCACCGCATCGGCGCACGATCGCCGGGCGATCACGAGGAGCCACGTCCGCGCGCTCGAGTCACCCCGGAACCCAGGAAGCGCCCGCCACGCCCGGACGTACACGTCCTGGGTGACGTCGTCGGCGTCGTCACGGCCCACGAGGCTCGCCACGAGGCGCCAGACCTCGCCCTGACTGCGCCGCACGAAGCCGCCGAGCGCCAGTCGATCGCCGTCTCGCGCCGCCAGGGCCAAGCGCGTCAACTCGTCCATCCCGGCGGCGACGATACTGGGGAACCCCGGGCGCTCCGGAGTCGACTACCCAGGCATGAACCGACACATGGATTGCGAACACTGCCGAATGGCAGTCTCGGCCCGCCTCGACGGCGAGGACACCGACGTGTCGTCGGTCGCGCTGCACGCGCACCTCGCGGAGTGTGCGGCATGCCGCGACTTCGAGGGGGCGACAAGCGCGCTCCACCGGTCGGTGCGCGTCGCCCCGGCCCCGCCCGTCCCCGACCTGACCTCGCGCATCCTCGGGGCCATCGGTGAAGAGCCCGCCCGCCCGTCGACCCACCGCGACGCGTGGCGCGCCGCGCTCGCCGTGGTGGCACTGATCCAGATCGCGTTGGCGCTCCCGGCCCTGCTGCTGGGCAACGACGCGGGCCTGCCCGTCCACACCGCGCGCCATCTCGGCTCGTTCGCGGTCGCGCTCGGCGTCGGCTTCCTCGTCGTGGCCTGGAAGCCCAGCCGCGCGCCGGGCCTGTTCCCGCTGGCCGCGGCCCTCGTCGCGTGCCTGGTGCTGACATCGGCCATCGACATCGTCAATGGGCGCACCCGGGCGTTCAACGAGCTCGCCCACTCGACGGAGCTTCTCGGCCTCGCTCTCTGCTGGCTCGTCGGTCGCACCGCGGCGCCGGACCGTCGCGCCGCGGGCCGGATCCTGTCGGGCGCCGCATGACCCGCCTCATCGCTCGCCCCGCGACGCGACGCATGCTCGCGGTGCTCGTGATGGCGGGCGGGCTCGTCGTGCTCGTAGCGAGCCCCGCGAGCGCGCACGCCGAGCTGATCCAGTCGGAGCCCGCGCCCGGCGCGGTGCTGCAGAGCTCGCCGGAGCAGGTCAAGCTCAACTTCACCGAGAACGTCGATGTCGACAACGGCGCGGTGCGCGTCTTCGACTCCGAGAGCGAACGGATCGACAAGGGCGGCGTCGAGGCGTCCGGACGAACGGTGACCCTGCCGATGCCGAAGCTCGACGACGGCTCCTACGTCGTCACCTGGCGGGTCACGTCGTCCGACGCCCATCCGATCCGCGGCGCCTTCACCTTCCAGGTCGGGCAAGGTGGTGGTGCCGGCGCGACCAGCCGGGAGGTCACGGGCCTCGCCGACAAGCTGCTCTCCGAGCAGAGCGGCGACCCCATCGTCGGTGTGCTGTTCGGGATCACGCGCTTCATGGTCTTCGCCGGGCTCGCCCTGCTCATCGGCGGCGCGTTCTTCGCGTACCTGATCTGGCCCCCCGCGCGCGCGTCCACCGGGACGCGGCGCGTCGTGCAGGCCGGATGGCTCACCGTCGTCGTCGGCACGCTCGTCGGGTTCTTGCTGTACGGGCCCTACGTCGAAGGCCTGGGCCTCGGCGACGTCTTCTCGACGACCCTCATGGGCGACACGCTCCAGCTGCGGTTCGGGCAGGTCTGGGTGGCGCGGCTCGTCCTGCTGCTCGCGATCGCGCCGTTGCTCTTCGTCATGTTCACACGCGATCCGACCACGGGCGAGGCGCGGCCGCTGCCCCGGTGGTGGGGCCCCGAGATGGCGGTGTTCGCGGTGATCCTGGCGGCGACGCCGGGCCTCTCGGGCCACGCCATCAGCGGCGACTGGACGACCGCGGCCGTCGTCGCCGACACGATCCACGTGCTGGCCATGACGCTGTGGATCGGCGGGATGGTCGTGCTCGCGATCGTCGCACTCGCGCGCGACGCGCCCCTGTCGGCGCGCGACGGCGTCGAGCGGTTCTCCCGGCTCGCGCTCGGATGCGTGCTCGCGCTCGTGGCCACCGGCGCGTTCCAGACGTGGCGCCAGGTCGGCAGCCTGGATGCCCTGCGCACCACCGACTACGGGCGCATCCTCGTGGTCAAGCTCGTGCTCGTCGCGCTGATCGTGGTGTTCGCGGCATTCAGTCGCGAGGTCGTGCTCCGGATCCTCCCAGCGCCGCCGCGCGAGGACCCCGGTGGTGTCCCGGTGATCGCCGGTGGATCCGACGACGACGGCGAGGTCGACGAGCAGGCCGAGCTCCGCCGCCTGCGCAGGTCGGTGTGGGCTGAGATCGTCACCGCGGTCGCGATCCTCGCCGCGACCGCGCTCCTCGTGAACGCCGCACCGGCGAAGGATGCCGTCGCGACCACCTCCGAGGGGGGTGTCGCCGGGGTGACCCTGCGCGGCGACGAGGCGAACGTCGACGTCACCGTCACCCCGGGGGTCTCGGGCACGAACGACGTGCACGTCGACGTCTCGGAGCCGAGTGGCGTCCCCAAGGACGTGCAGGAGCTCAACGTGACGTTCGCCCTTCCCGACAAGGACATCGCCCCGATCGACGTGCCGCTGCGACGCCTGAGTCCCGGCCACTACTTCTCGCCCGGGTTCGACATCCCGCTCGCGGGTGAGTGGCGGATCAGGGCCGAGCCGTTGATCTCGGAGTTCGAGCAGCCGACGCTGCGTGGGAACGTCGAGATCGGCTGATCGGCTGCTCTCGATGGACTACGTCGACGAGGCGAACAGCGTCTTCACCGTCCTCACCATCCTGGCGAACGTCGCCCTCCTCGCCCTCGTCGTCGTCGGGATCGCCGCCCTGCTCGGCGGACGGGCCCGAGCGGGCGCGAAGCGCGTCGTGGCTGGTCTCGGACCGCGCGCCCCGATCTGCGCGCTCGTCGTCGCCGCGGCCACGACCGCCGGGAGCCTCTACTACTCCGAGATCGTCGGGTACATCCCCTGCGAGCTCTGCTGGTACCAGCGGATCTTCATGTACCCGTTGGCCGTGGTGCTCGCGGTGGGCGTCATCCGCCGCGACCGTTCGGTCGTCTGGTATGCCGCGCCCTTGGTGGTGATCGGTGCACCGATCTCGCTCTACCACTGGCTGGTGGAGCGGGTGCCGTCCTTGGCCGAGGGTTCTTCGTGCTCTGTGTTCGTCCCCTGCAGCGTTCCTTACTTCGAGGAACTCGGATACATCACGTTGTCGTTCATGGCACTGAGCGCGTTCCTGCTCGTCGGGGCGCTGCTCGTGGTGACCATCGTCCACGATCGAACCGCCCGGAAGGCTGCCCTATGAACCGCATCAGGCCGATGCTCCGACGCTCGACCGCGACCCTGCTCGCGGTGCTCGCGCTGGCCGTCGTCGTCGCTGCGCCCGCTGGCGCGCAGGGGCTCGACGACGAGCGCAGCCCGCGGATCCGCGTCGACGGCACCAAGCTCAAGGCGTCAGACGACATCGGGACCGTCGCCGACCCCGCGGTCGGCAAGACCGCGCCGACGCTCAAGGGCCTCAGCCTGGCGGGCAAGAAGATCACCGTGGGCAACGACGGGAAGCCCCGCATCGTCGTGTTCCTCTCCCACTCGTGCCCGCACTGCCGCGCCGAGGTCCCGCGGATCGTGGAGCTCGCGAAGCAGGGCAAGCTCGACGGCGTCGAGGTCGACACCGTCGCCACCAACACGTCCCAGGACCTCCCCAACTGGCCGCCGTCGGAGTGGCTGCGCGCCGAGGGCTGGCCGTACCGACCGGTCCTCGCCGACGACGCCAACCTCCGCGCGCTCGACGCGTTCGGGGGTGACGCGTTTCCCTACTTCGTGTTCGTCGATGCCGACGGGAAGGTCGCGGCGCGGGTGAGCGGTGAGCTCGAGCCCTCGACGCTGACCGAGGCGGCGACCCGGCTCCAGAGCGGCCAGTCGCTCTTCGAGTAGTCGTCAGGAGCAGGCGCGGCAGCGGCCGACGAGGTCGATCCGATGCCCTTCGGTCGTGAAACCCGTGGCGCGATCGATCTCGGCGACGGCGTCGTGCAACGACGCCTCGAGCCCCGCGTTCGCCGGGACGTCCTCGACGGTCCCGCACATCGAGCACACGAGATGGTGGTGGTGGTCGCCGGTGAGGTCCTCGGCGAGCTCGAAGCGCGCGTGCTCGTCGTTGGTGACGATCCGGTGCACGACGCCCGCCTGCTCGAGCACGACGAGGTTGCGGTAGACGCTGCTCTGAGCGAGCTCGTTGCGTGACGAGAGGATCTCGGGAAGCGTCAGCGGCCGCGCCCCATCGCGCAGCACGTCGATGATCGCGGCACGGTTCCCCGTGAGGCGCTGACCGACACGACCCAATCGCGCCGCCACCTCGGCGCGCTGATCACGGTGGTCGCGTTGGCCGAGATCGGTCACCACGCACCCGAGTGTACCGTCGCGTTCGATGGATCCGACCGTGCGCTTCACGGAGCTCGTGCAACGACCGGACTCCGACATCCCGCTCGACGAAGCGATGTTCGTGATCGCGGCGCACGATCACGACGTCGACGTCTCCGCGCAGCGCGCTCGTCTCGACGCGCTCGCGGCCGACGTGCCGGCCGAACCCGACGCGCTCGCGCGCCATCTGTTCGTCGCGCGGGGCTATCTCGGCAACGAAGGCGACTACACCGACCCGCGCAACTCGTACCTCGACGTCGTGCTCGACCGCCGCCTCGGGATCCCGATCACGCTCAGCGTCCTCATGATCGAGGTGGCACGACGCCGCGACGTGCCGCTGTTCGGGGTCGGGATGCCCGGTCACTTCCTCGTCGGCGGCCCCGACGGCGCGTTCTTCGACCCGTTCCATGGCGGCGCGCCTCTCGACGCCGGCGGGGCGAGACGGCTGTTCGCCGCGATGCGAGGCGACGCACCGTTCTTCGACGAGTACCTCGACCCGGTGCCGACCCGCTCGATCCTCGCTCGTGTCCTCGCGAACCTGCTCCACGCGTTCGTCGATCGCGACCCCACGTCGGCGGTGTGGGTGGCCCGCCTGCGGCTGCGGATCCCGGGGCTCGCAGCGTCGGAGCGCCGGGAGGTCGCGGCGCTGCTCGGATCGCTCGGCCACTTCGCCGAGGCGGCGGCGGAGCTCGAGGCGATCGCGCCCGACCTCGATGACGACAGCGCGTCGCGTGTCGCGCGCGATGCCGCGGCGCTGCGCGCGCGGGCGAACTGAGGCCCGTGTCCGTGCCCGCTTCCCCGATGTTCCCGCTCGGCAACGTCCTCTTCCCTCACGGCATCCTGCCGCTGCACGTGTTCGAGCCGCGGTACCGCTCGATGATGGAGGAGTGCCTCGCCGACGAGGGCACGTTCGGCGTGGTGCTGATCGAGCGCGGGAGCGAGGTCGGCGGTGGCGACGTGAGGTTCGACGTCGGCACGCTCGCCCGCATCGTGCAGGCAGGCCGCTTCGACGACGGCCGCTACGCGGTGGTCACCGTCGGCGTGCAGCGCGTGCGGGTCGACGAATGGCTTCCGGACGATCCGTACCCGCGTGCCGTCGTCGAGGTGCTCGACGACGCCACGGTCGGCGACGCGCCGGCACACCTCGAGGAGGTGACGCGCCTGCTCGAGCGGGTGCGGGCGCTGCACGTGGAGCTCGGTGCCCCGGTCGGAACCGACCCGGTCACGCTCGCGGTCGACGACCCGGTGCGCGCGTCGTTCGAAGCCGCGGCGATGGCCCCGATCGGGCCGCTCGACGCGCAGGCGCTCCTCGAGGTCGACGACGCCGGGGAACGCCTCGAGCGTCTCGTCGAGCTGCTCACCGACGAAGCCCGCGCGCTGGAGTTCCGCCTCGCCGACGACTCCTAGCGCTGCGGCGGCCTACGCTCGCCGCGATGGAGCAGGAAGGGCGCCCCGAGCCGAGTCCCGAGCCGAGTCCCGAGCCGCAGGCCGTGCTGGCGTCCGGGGACGCACCGGGCGGCACCGCCGCGACCGACCGCGATCCGGATCTCGTCACGCTCGAGGGGCTCGAGTCCGAGCTCGCCGACCTCGACGCCGAGCTGGCACGCGTCGAGCGAGCGGACGGGACGAAGGGCGCAACGTCCGAGAGCGAAGCGGCCCGGCCCCCGGACGACTGAGGTGGCGCGCGTCCGCCTGCGGCTGTTCGCGTCTGCCCGTGATGCCGCCGGTCGCGCCGACGACGAGCTCGAGGCGTCGACCCTCGCCGAGGCCCTGGCCGCAGCGCGTGCCGCGTACGGCCCGGCGTTCAGCGAGGTGCTCGACCACGCGCGGGTGTGGGTGAACGGTGACGAGCCGCCCGATGGCGAGTCGGCGGTGCTCGCCGACGGCGACGAGGTCGCGGTCGTGCCTCCCGTCAGCGGCGGCGCCCGGTGACGGTCCACGCCGCGGCCCCGAGGCTGACACCGTCCGCCGTCTCGAAGGGAGCGAGCGCCCCGCGCATCGCGTCGACGGCGCTCGCCCGCTGCTCGGGTGACGCGTCTGCGAGCAACCGGCGCGTCATCCCGCTGTTGCCGATGAACTGCATCACGTCGTCGAGCGAGCCATACCCGCCGAGCAGCACTCGCGTGTCGAACGGATCCGCGGCCACGTCCGTGAGGCCCACGCGTTCGAGCGCGCCGACGAGGGGCGCGGGGTCTGCGTACCGGAAGGGTCCCGGGCCGTCGGTGACGAGCTGCTCCTGACTCACCGGCGCGTGCGCCAGCGCGGCGGCGGCCTGCACGGCCACCCACTCGTTCTCGATGGCACCCCGCCAGCACACGAACGCGAGCCGGCCTCCCGGACCGAGCGATCCGACGAGGTTGCGGCAGGCGGCGTCCGGGTCGTCGAAGAACATCACGCCGAAGCGGCTGATGACCGAGTCGAACGGTCCGCCGAGCTCCGCCGTCTGGGCGTCGGCCACCTCGAAGCGGACGTTGCCGAGCCCCTGTCCCTCGGCCCGAGCGCGGGCGTTCGCGAGCATCGGTGCCGAGAGGTCGATCCCGAGGGCCTGACCGCCGGGTGCGACCCGGGCCGAGGCGGCGAGGGTCGTCGCCCCGTTGCCGCACCCGACGTCGAGCACCCGCGCTCCCGGAGCGAGCCCGGCGACGTCGAGCACTCGTGCTCCGAACGGGGCCAGCATCTCGTCGTACCGGTCCATCTCGTCGACCCACTCGCGCGAGTCGGCACCGTTCCAGTACTCGCGCTGCTCGGAGTTCGGATGGGAGCTCGGATCGGTGTTCGGATCGGGGGGCGTGGGGTCGGCCATCACGCCAGAGTAAGGCGTTCGATGATCCGAGCCGCGGGTAGCCTTGTCGGCGTGTCGGAGCCGCGACGCCGTCGCGTCGACGTGATCCTCGACCCCGCATATCTGAGCGGCGTGGCCGACCGTTCACTCGACGACCTGCGGCAGATGCATGGGGAGTGCCTGGAGGTCGAGACCGAGTTCTCGTACGTCCGTCGGCTCGCGCAGGCGCGCATCGGCATCATCACGGCCGAGCGCGATCGCCGGGCGGCCGGCGGCTCGGTCGGCGACCTGCTCTCGGCGCTGCCCCGGATCCTCGCCGACGACTTCCCGCGGCCGGCACCCGAGCACACCCGGATCCCTCGACTCCTTGCTCCCGCCCCGAACATCCAGTGGCGTCGCGGCCTCGAGTACCTGATCAACGATGCCACCCTCGTCAATCTGCCCACGATCTCCGATGACGAGATCCGCCGGACGCTCGCCAAGCTGGCCGAGCTCGAGGAGGACACGTCGAAGCGACGGCGCGAGATCCACGCCGTGATCGACGTGATCGAAGCGGAGCTCGCCGCCCGTCACGTCTCGCACGGCTGAGCGGCGGGTGGCCTTCCTGTCGTGACGGACGCCATCGACAAGCGCCTCGGCGACCTCGGGGCGTTCATCCGCGACCGCCGCCGCGACGCCCGGCTCTCGCTCCGCAAGATGAGCGAGCTCGCGGGCATCTCGAACCCGTACCTGAGCCAGATCGAGCGGGGGCTCCGCAAGCCCAGCGCCGAGATCCTCCAGCAGATCGCGAACGCCCTTCGCATCTCCGCCGAGACCCTCTACGTGCGGGCCGGGTTCCTCGAGCAGCGTGACGGCGACGGGCCGGACCTCGAGCACGAGATTCGGCGGGATCCGACGCTCTCCGAGCGCCAGAAGGAAGCCCTGCTCCAGGTGTACCGCTCGTTCCAACGGGAAGACCCACCGCGCGGCGGGGGTTGAGCAACCTCGACCGAGCGTTGTTCGAGATCTCACGGACCGACCAGCCCCCGAGCCCCCGAAAAGTAGGATCAACGGCCGCATGCCTGTTCGACGGATCGCGATGCTCAGCGTGCACACCTCGCCGCTCGTCCAGCCGGGAGCGGGCGACGGCGGCGGGATGAGCGTCTACGTCCGATCGCTCGCCTCGGCCCTGGCCCGGGCCGGTGTCGAGTGCGACGTCCTCACCCGCTGCGAAGACCCGCACCAGGCTCCGATCGTCGACGTCGAGCCGGGCGTGAGGGTCGTCCACCTGCGCGCCGGCCCCGAGGCGCCGGTGGCCAAGGGCGATCTCCCCGGGCTCACGGACGAGCTCGTGGTCGCGGCACGTGCCCACCTGGCGACCCACCCCGGGTTCGCCGACGGGTTCGACGGGCTCCACTCGCACTACTGGATCTCGGGTGCCGTCGGGCACGAGCTGAAGCACCAGCTCGACCTGCCGCTCGTCACGACGTTCCACACACTCGCCCTCACGAAGGCTGCGGCGGGTGTCCACGACGACCCGCTCGAGCGCGTGCGGGTCGAGCGCGAGGTCGTCGCGTGCAGCGACCAGATCACCGCGTCGACCGAGGAGGAGCGCGCCGAGCTGATGGTCGAGTACGGCGCCGACGCCGACCGAGTCGAGGTCACCCCTCCCGGGGTCGATCACGCGGCCTTCTCTCCCGGAGCCCCGCTCGAGGCCCGTCGCCGGCTCGGGCTCTCCCTCGACGCCCCGTTGGTGCTCTTCGTCGGCCGCATCCAGCCCTTGAAGGGCACGCGCATGGCCCTGCGCTGCCTCGCCGAGCTCCCCGAGCCCGTGACGCTCGTGATCGTCGGTGGGGCGAGCGGTCCCGACGGTCCGGCCGAGCTCGCACGCCTGCACGAGCTCGCCCACGAGCTCGACATCGCCGATCGCGTGCACTGGGTCGCACCCCAGCCCCACGAGGCGCTGGCCGACTGGTACCGCGCGGCCGACGTGTGCCTCGTCCCGTCGCGCACCGAGTCGTTCGGGCTCGTCGCGCTGGAAGCCGCAGCGTGCGGCATCCCGGTCGTCGCGACCAACGTGGGTGGGCTCCGGTCGCTCGTCGACGACGGGGTCACCGGCTTCCTGGTCGACGAGCGGAAGGCCTCGGCCTTCGCGGCACCGGTCGAGCAGCTCCTCGCCGACCCCGCCCTCGCCGCCCAGATCGGTGCCAATGCCTCGGTCCGGTCGCGCCAGTACACCTGGAGCATCACTGCGGCGCGGCTGCGGCGGCTCTACGCCGACCTCGGTGCCCGCGAGCTCGTCGTCTGCAGCTGAGGCCGGGCCCGACGTTGGCCAGCCACGACCCCACCGAGCTCGACGCGCGTGCATGCGCCGCGCACGAGCTCGTCGCCGCGCACCTCGAGGGCGCCGTCGCCCACGAGGCGTTCATCCAGACCGTCGAGCACGACCCCGAGCTGCACCGCTGGTACGTGCGCTTCGGCTGCGACGGGCGCGACGCGACGACGATCTCCTTCGACCTCCACCAGCGCACGCTGCGCTACGAGGTGTACTTCCTCCCCGACCCGCCCTCGAACGAGCTCGAGCTCTACCGCTTCCTGCTCGGGCGCAACCACACGATGTACGGGGCGAGCTTCTCGATCGGCCCCGACGGCGACCTCTACCTGACCGGCCGCGTCGCGCTCGAGCACCTGACGACCGACGAGCTCGACCGCATCATCGGCGTGCTGTACGAGCTCGTCGAGACGTGGTTCCAGCCGATCGTCCGGCTCGCGTACCGCCGCTGATCGGATCTTCACGCGCGGGGCGCGATCCCTCTTGACCGGGGATCGTCGCCGTGCGAGGTTGCCTCGGCGGCGCCTGCAGGCACCGCCTCGGTGGTTCCGGCCACCGGGAGAGCGGGCCCGAGGTGCGTGACGGTCCGCCTCGTTCGGGGAAGTACGAGGCGGACTCGAAGGTTCCTCGGGCCTGTTCGCTTGGCTGGCCGGTTCGCGGGGTGCTCGATCCGACTCGCAGTACCCTCGTTCGATGCCATCCCTCGCGCTGCTCGGGGGCGGTCGCATGGGCGAGGCACTGCTCGGCGGTCTCCTCGACGCCGGCTGGGAGGTGGGGTCGCTCGCGGTCGCCGAAGTCGACGCGGACCGCCGACGCGCGCTGGAAGAGCGCTTTCCCGCTGTGCGCGTCGTCCCGAGCCCGGCCTGGGCCGTCGCCGAGGCCGAGGTCGTCATCGTCGCGGTGAAGCCGGGCGACGCGCCGTCGGCCCTCGAGCAGGCCGGGCCGAGCCTGGCCCCCGATGCCCTCGTGCTCTCGATCGCCGCCGGCGTCCGCATCGCCACGGTCGAAGCCGCGGCGCCCGGCCGACCCGTCGTCCGAGCCATGCCCAACACCGCCGCAGTGGTCCGGCGCTCGGCCACGGCGATCGCCGGGGGGCGCCACGCCACCGACGTGCACCTCGCGACCGCAGAGCGGATCCTCGGTGCCGTGGGCGTGGTGGTCCGGGTTCCCGAGCCCCACCTCGACGCCGTCACGGCGCTGTCCGGCTCGGGTCCGGCGTACGTGTTCCTCGTCGCCGAGGCGCTCATCGACGCCGGTGTGCTCACCGGTCTCCCGCGGCCGGTGGCCGAGACGCTGACCCGCGAGACGCTGCTGGGCGCGGCCACGCTCCTCGCCGACGGCGCGAGCCCCGAGTCGCTGCGGGCCGCGGTGACCTCCCCCGGGGGTACCACCGCGGCCGCGCTCCACGTGCTGGAGCAGCGCGGGGTCCGCGGCTCGATCCTCGATGCGGTGCGAGCCGCCGCGGCGCGATCGCGCGAGCTGGGCGAGGAATGACCCGCCGACCGCGCGGCAACCGGCCGCCCCGGCTCGACGACCCGGCGCCGCGCCCGGCGGCCGCGGTCGACGACGACGCTCCCCGTTCCGAGGCGGCGCGCCTGGCGCGGGCCCTGGCCGAGCGCCGCGTCGCGGGGACCCACGCCCGGTTCGGCAGGGCGGAGGTGTCCGCGATGCTGACCCGGCTCGCGGCGGGCCACCTCGACGCGACCTTCGGTCTCGACCTCGGGGGCATCACCCGCGAGGAGGCCGACGACGCGCTCACCGTCATCTGGGGCACGGCGGGCGACGGCGTCCGGGTGACGATCGACCCGGAGCTCACGACCGCCGCGGCGGGCCGGGCGGCGGAGCGCCCCGCGGCCGTCGCCGCGAGGGGGGGACGGATCGCGTTCGCCACCGGTCGCCCGGCATCGCTCCTCGCGTGCTACTGCGGACTCGTCGCGGCGTTGGCCCCGACCGACGCCCGGGTCGTTGACGTCGGCGTGTTCGGGCCCATCGCCGCGGGCCGGTCGCTGTGGTGGGTCGACTCCGTCGCGGTCGTCACCGACGGCACCAGCCTGCTCGCCGACGACGGCGAGACCTGCGGCGACGAGTGGCTGTTCGCGGTCGGCCGTCCCGACCTCGTCGTCGCCGACCGGGGCTTCGCGGCCGCCGCCGTGGGGGCGGGTCTCGAGACCATCGCCTTCGCTGACGTGGATGCAGCCGTGCTCGGGGTCGCCGCCCGCCGGGAGCACCCGGTCCGGGTCGTGCCCCTCGACGACCAGCGCCCGCCCGGCGCGTACGACCCGCTCG
Organism: Acidimicrobiia bacterium; assembly: GCA_040902705.1. Lineage (GTDB taxonomy): Bacteria > Actinomycetota > Acidimicrobiia > IMCC26256 > PALSA-555 > DATBSK01. Next base: position 21,336 of record JBBDWT010000040.1, read on the forward strand.
TGGAGGCCCTGACCGCCGGCCTGCGTCCGAACCCGGCCCCGGCGGCCTAGACGTCGGCCCGCGGAGCGGGTCGACGCCCCCCTCACGGCCCGTCGGCCACACTCGACAACTCGCGCCCCGTCGGCCTACGCTGACCACCGAGAGCGGGGAGAGGGGTGAGCCGCGTGGCGCAATCCTTTGCAGATGCGCGCTTCCTGACCGTTCAGGAAGTGGCGGAGAAGCTGCGAGTGTCGTCGATGACGGTCTATCGACTCATCAAGAACGGCGATATGCCGGCGGTGCGCGTCGGGCGGTCGTTCCGCGTCCGCGACACGGACGTCGACGCGTACCTGGCGTCGCGTTACACCCAAGCGGGCTAGCCGGGCGCGGGCCGGCGCCCGCATCCGTGCCGGCCGCCCCTTCGTCGTAGCCTCGACGCGTGCCCGCTCCCGTCGCGTTCCTGTCCGACTACGGGCTGGTCGACGAGTTCGTCGGTGTGTGCAAGGGCGTCATGTTGAGCGTCGATCCCGGGCTGCGGATCATCGACATCACCCACGGGCTCCCGCCGCACGATGTGCGTGCCGGTGCACTCGCGCTCGTGCGCGCGATCCAGTACCTGCCCGAGGGGATCGTCGTCCTCGCCGTCGTCGATCCTGGTGTCGCCACCGAGCGCCGCCTCGTCGGCGTCGGGTGCGAGGCCGCGACGCTGGTCGGCCCCGACAACGGGCTGCTCGCACCGACGGTCGCGATGCTCGGCGGTGCCCGCGAGGTCGTCTCGCTCACCAACGAGGAGCGTCACCTGCCCGCTCCCGGTCCGACGTTCGCCGGGCGGGACATCCTCGCGCCCGTCGCGGCGGCGCTCGCGTGCGGCACCCGCCTCGCCGAGCTCGGGGAGGCGGTCGATCCCGCGGGGCTCGTGCCCGGCACCGTGGGGTTGCCGAACCTCACCGACCGCGGCGAGATCGAGGCGCAGGTGTGGTGGATCGACCGCTTCGGCAACGCCCAGCTCAACGTCGGCCCCGACGAGCTCGTGGAGGCCGGTGCGGAGCCCGGCGGGCTCGTCGAGGTCCGAGCGGGCGAACGCAGCAAGTCGGCCCGGTGGGTCCACACCTATGCCGACGCACGTCCGTCCGAGCTCGTGCTGGTCGTCGACTCCTACGGGCTCGTCTCGCTGGCGCTCGACCGCCGTTCCGCCGCCGCCGAGTACGGGCTGGCTCCCGGCGCGCCGGTCGTCCTCGTGCCGCCCGATGCCGGCCCCCGCTGACGCCCGCCGCCGACCAGGAGTCCACATGCGCCCCGGGACCACCATCGCCATCGCCATCCTCCTCGTCCTCATCCTGGGCGCGGCGTTCGCCCAGTTCGTCCTGCGCCTGAGCCCCTGACGGTGACGCAGGCCTCCGCCTCGGAAGAAAAGTTCATGGAGAGTGGTCGATTTCCCTCAAGGGACCACGCTGAGCAGTCGATGCGGGGAGGGATCCGGTACGCGGGCGTGGGCTGCGTGAACACCCTCGGGATACCGACGGTGATCACCGGCCTCCCAGCCCGCCCCAATGCCCGCGCCCGCGACCGGTCCTTCTTCTCCCGCCGTTCACGACGCCCGGCTCACCCGGGCGGGTGCGTCCCGTACGATCCCGCGCCGTGAACCTCGTCGACGTCCTCCTCCGCGCCGGCGGCGCCGACGTGCCTGCCCTGATCGGCGAGCGCCGGGCGACGACCTACGCCGAGCTCGGCGACGCGGTCGGGCGCCTCGGGGCGTCGCTGCTCGAGCAGGGCGTCGAGCCCGGTGATCGGGTGGCGATCGCGAGCGACGACGACGAAGCGTTCGTCGTCGCGTACCTCGGCGTGCTGCACGTCGGTGGTGTCGCCGTTCCGCTCAACCCGCTGGCGCCACCCGACGAGCTCGGTCGTCAGCTCGCGTCGGTCGCGCCGCGTCTGTCGCTCGCGGCCGGTCCCGCGCAAGGGATGCTGTCGGCGACCGGCGCGACGGTCGTCCGCGTCGACATCGACGCGCTCCCGGGTGATCCCGTGGCGCGCGTCGAGCGAGCCGTCGACGACGTCGCGGTGCTCCTCTTCACGTCGGGGACGGCCGGGGCGCCGAAGGCCGCGATGCTCACGCACGGGAACCTCACGTCGAACATCCGTCAGGTGAACGACCATCCGGGGCTGCACCTCACGGCCGACGACCGCTCGCTCGGTGTGCTCCCGTTCCACCACGTCTTCGGGCTCAACGTCGCGCTGGGCGTCACGCTCGCCGCCGGCGGGACCGTCGTGCTCGGCGGCCGCTTCGATCCCGGTGCATCGGCTCGGCTCGCGCGCGAGCACTCGGTGACGGTGGTCGCGGGTGTGCCCACGATGTTCGCCGCGTGGCTCGATCTCGACGAGGCGGCGGCTCCCCGCGACGCCTTCGCGTCGGTGCGCCTCGCGGTGTCGGGCGCGGCGTCGCTCCCGCCCGTGGTCGCCACGGGATTCCATCAGCGCTTCGGCGTGGTCGTGCACCAGGGGTACGGCCTCACCGAGGCCGCGCCGATCGTGACCACGACCGCCCTCCACGACGCGGCGCCCCTCCCCGGCTCGATCGGTCCGGTGCTACCGGGGGTCGAGGTGCGCGTCGTCGACGCCGACGGCACCGATGTGCTCGCCGGCGACCCGGGCGAGATCTGGGTACGCGGCCCGAACGTGTTCCCTGGCTACTGGCACGACCAGGAGGCGACGGCCCGCGTGCTGACGCCCGACGGCTGGCTCCGGACCGGCGACGTCGCGGTGGTCGAGGGCGACGACCTCCGGCTCGTGGACCGGGTGAAGGACCTCATCATCGTCTCCGGCTTCAACGTCTATCCGGTCGAGGTGGAGGACGTGCTGCGCGCGCAGCCCGACATCGCCGATGCCGCCGTCGTCGGTGAGCCCTCCGTGCGCACCGGGGAGGCGGTCGTCGCGTACGTCGTGCCGACTCCGGGGAACACGCCCGATGTCGGTGCGCTCGGGATCACCTGCGCGCACGCCCTCGCGCGCTACAAGTGCCCGTCGCGTATCGAGATCGTCGAGCAGCTGCCCCGGAGCGTCGCGGGCAAGCTGGTGCGGCGCGAGCTGCGCATCACGCCGTGACCGCGGCCGGCGCGCTCGTGTGCCGACCCTCGGCGATGAGGAAGCCGACGTAGATCACGCTGATGCCGACTGCGAGGCTGATGGTGAACGCCTCGTCGTGGCCCACCACTCCCTGGACCAGCCCACCGCTGCTGAGCACGAGGGTGCCGAGCGCGATGAGCACGTTGGCGCCTGCCAGGCGCGCGTGCCGGGGCTCGGACCGGTCCCGGGCGTAGCGGAACCCCGAGTACAGGGCGCCCGAGATGATCACCACCGCGCCGACGCCGCTGCCGACGGCAGCGAGGATGCGCGGGAATGCTCCGAACACGTCGCTGCCGACCGGGATGCTCGCGCCGACAACCGGGTCCATGGGCGCGCTCAGGAGCACACCCGCGGCGAGGCCGCTGAAGAAGATCAGGACGACGCGGGCACGGCGCGCGACGCGCGCGTCGAGGAGCAGGGCCACGGTGCCGAGGGCCAGCCAGGGCACGTTCAGCACTGCACCGAGGAGGTAGAAGACCCGGAAGGTGCCGGTGTCCCAGCCGGTGGAGACCCCGACCGCCAGGGCCGCGGATGCCCCGGCGAACATGGCGAGGGCGATCGTCCAGGCCGCCAGGTGGGGTGTCCTTCGCCCGGTCCAGCGGACGAACGTGGCTTCGGCGAACAACGACGCCACCGCCGTCGCGAAGAAGGCGAGCGCCGCAACCATGGGCTGCCAAGAGTACGAGCGAGCGTGAGCGGGGC
>JBBDWT010000040.1:25239-27427 GCA_040902705.1 Acidimicrobiia bacterium
TTGTGAACGGATGCACGAGCAGGCGTAGGCTTGCGGGACCGTCCAAGGACTGGAGTGCCGCCATCTCCGAGCCCCGCCGGATCCCGGAGGCCACCGTCGCCAGACTGCCGCTCTACTACCGGGCGCTGCTCGAGATCTCGGAGCAGAGTGTCGGCACGGTCTCGTCGGAGCAGCTCGCCGAGCTCGCCGGCGTCAACGCGGCGAAGGTGCGCAAGGACCTCTCCTACCTCGGGTCGTACGGCACCCGGGGGGTGGGCTACGACGTCGCGGAGCTCGTCGACGGGATCACCCGCGAGCTCGGCCTCACCCACGACTGGCCGGTCGCGATCGTCGGCCTCGGCAACCTCGGCCGTGCGTTGGCGAACTACCGGGGTTTCGGTGCCCGCGGCTTTCGGATCGTGGCGCTCGTCGATGCCGATGCCACGAAGGTCGGCGGGCACGTCGGCGACCTGGCCATCGAGTCGATCGACGACCTCGACCGGATCGTCGCCGAGCGCGCGGTGGCGATCGGTGTGATCGCCACGCCGGCGGCCGCGGCCCAGGACGTCTCCGACCGCCTGGTCGCGTCGGGAGTCGGGTCGATCCTCAACTTCGCCCCCGCCGTGGTCATCGTGCCGAACGGGGTGTCGCTGCGGAAGGTCGACCTCGCGACCGAGCTCCAGATCCTGTCCTTCTACCAGCAGCACCGGCCCGACCCGGCGCATGACCGCGCGGGCGTCTGACATGGGCAGCGCTTCGGCTCGCGGCGGGCTCGGCGGTTACCCGGTGAACCTGCTCGTCGCCGGCCGCCGCTGCGTGGTCGTCGGTGCGGGGCGCATCGCCGCCCGCAAGATCGAGGCGCTGCTCGGCGCCGGCGCGATGGTGCATGTGGTCGCCCCCGAGCTCGGCGACGAGGTGCGGGGCTGGCGGGACGCCGACCGCGTGAGCGCCGCCGTGCGGCCGTTCGAGCCGGCCGACCTGGCCGGCGCCTGGCTCGTCACGGCTGCGACCGACGACCCGGCCGTCAATCGCGCGGTCTTCGAGGCGGCGGAAGGGGCCGGGGTGTGGTGCAACGCCGCCGACGACCCCGCCAACTGCTCGTTCACCCTCATGTCGGTCGTCCGCCGCGGCGACCTCGTGGTCACGATCGGCACGGGCGGGCGCAGCCCCGCCCTCGCCACGTACCTCAAGGACCACGTCACCCAGGAGATGGGCCCGGAGTGGGCCGACCTGCTCGAGCTGCTCTCGGAGGCCCGTGAGCGCCTCCGCGGGTCGGGGATCTCGAGCGAGACTGTCGATTGGCGACGTGCCCTCGACTCGGGCATGCTCGACCTCATCCGCGCCGGCCGCCAGGCCGAGGCCAAGGAGCTTCTCGAGGCGTGTCTCTCGTCGTCGTCGGACTGAACTACCGGACCGCCGCGGTCGACCTGCTCGAGCGCATGACGGTGCCGGCCCCGGGCCTCGCGAAGGCCCTGCATGACCTCGCGGGCCGGGAGCACCTGACCGAGGTCGTGCTCCTCTCGACGTGCAACCGCACCGAGGTCTACGTCAAGACGACCCGGTTCCATGACGGCATCGACGACGTGCGGCACTTCCTCGCCGAGTCGTCAGGGCTCGACCCCGACGCCCTCGCCGAGCAGCTGTACACGTACCACGACGACGCCGCGATCGCGCACCTGTTCGGCGTGGCGTCCGGCCTCGACTCGATGATCATCGGCGAGAGCGAGATCCTCGGGCAGGTGCGGGAGTCATGGGAGACCGCGGAGCGCGAGGGCACCACCGGCCAGCTCCTGTCGCGCACCTTCCGTCACGCGATCGAGGTGGGGAAGCGGTCGCGCACCGAGACGGCGATCGGACGCCACGCCGTGTCCGTCTCGTCGGCTGCGGTGCGCGTCGCAGCCGAGGCGCTCGGTTCGCTCGAAGGTCGTCGCGTCCTGCTGCTCGGCGCCGGCGACGTCGGTGAGGGCATGGCGCTCGCCCTTTCGGGCGCGGGTGTCGAGGAGATCGTCGTCGCCAACCGAAGCCGCGCGCGTGGCCAGCAGCTCGCGGCGCGTGTCGGTGGGCGAGCAGTGCCGCTCGACCACGTGTTCGACGCACTCGTGTCGTGCGACGTGCTGCTGGCATCGACCGGCGCACCCGGCACGCTCATCGAGCGTGGTGACATGGAAGCGGTCATGCAACGGCGCGACGGCCGCGCGATCCTCGTCGT
>JBBDWT010000040.1:27489-43100 GCA_040902705.1 Acidimicrobiia bacterium
GCCGACCCCGGCGTCGGTCAGGTGTTCGGCGTGCAGCTCCTCGACATCGACGACCTGAAGGCCGTCGGAGAGGAGTCCCTGGAGCACCGGCGGGCCGAGGTCGGCAAGGTGCGCGTGATCATCAACGACGAGCTCGACCGCTTCCGGGTCGAGAGCGTCGCCCGCGAGATGGCGCCGCTGGTCTCGTCCCTGCGCTCGCGCGCGGAGGCGATCCGCCAGATGGAGCTCGAGCGGCTCGCGTCCCGGCTCGCAAGCCTTGACCCGGCCGTCCGCGAGCTCGTGGAGCAGGCGACGCGCGGGGTGGTCAACAAGCTGCTCCACGAGCCGACGATCCGGTTGAAGGACGCGGCCGGCTCGGCCCGAGGGGAGCTCTACGCCGACGCGCTCGCCGCTCTCTTCGCGCTCGACGAGTCGCCGTCGCACGAGTGAGCGGGTCTCCCGACGTCGAGCGGGCGCGACCGGCGTGACCGCACGCCCGGTGCGGGTCGCGACTCGCGGCAGCGCGTTGGCCCGCTGGCAGGCCGAACGGGTGGTGCAGCTCCTCGGGAGCACCGCCGAGCTGGTGATCGTGCAGACCACGGGTGATCAGCGGTCGGACGTCCCGGTGCACCAGATGGGCGGGACGGGCGTCTTCGTGAAGGAGGTGCAGGAAGCCGTGCTCGACGGCCGCGCCGACGTCGCCGTCCACTCGGCCAAGGACCTGCCCGCCGAGACGCCCGCCGGGCTGATGCTCGCGGCGATTCCCGAACGTGGCGACGCGCGTGACGCGCTGGTCGGCTCCACGCTCGCGGCGCTGCCGACGGGCGCGACCGTGGCGACGGGCTCGGTGCGACGGCGTGCCCAGCTCGCGGCGACGCGCCCCGATCTCGGGTTCGCGGAGCTGCGCGGGAACATCCAGACGCGCCTCGACAAGGCGTCGGGCTTCCACGCGATCGTCGTGGCAGCAGCCGCGCTCGACCGGCTGGAGCTCGCCGACCGCATTGCCCAGCGTCTGTCGTTCTCCGACATGCTCCCGCAGGTGGGCCAGGGCGCGCTCGCGGTCGAGTGTCGCGACGACGACGATGCGACGCGTGCGCAGCTCGACGCGATCGACGACCGCGCCGCGCACGCCGCGGTCGATGCCGAGCGGGCGTTCCTCGGCGAGCTCGGAAGCGGATGCTCGCTGCCGATCGGCGCGCACGCCGAGGTGTCGGCCGCATCCGACGGGACCGACGCCGTGATCACGATCGAAGGCCTGGTCGCCTCACCCGACGGCCGCCGGGTCACCCGTGCGGGCCGGTCGGATCCCGACCCCGGACGGGCCGGACGTGCGCTCGCCGACGACCTCCGCTTCTCGTTCGAGGACCTCGCATGACCGTCTGGCTGGTCGGTGCCGGTCCGGGCGACCCCGGGCTCCTCACGATGCGTGGCGCCGAGGTGCTCGCCGAGGCCGAGGTGGTCGTGCACGACCGCCTGGCGAACGCCGCGCTCCTCGAGCTCGCGCCCCCAACGGCGCTGCGCATCTCGGTGGGCAAGGCACCGGGTCAGGTCGAGATGGACCAGCACGGGATCAACGCGGTCCTCGTCGAGCACGGCGCGGCGGGCAAGCGCGTCGTGCGCCTCAAGGGCGGCGACCCGTTCGTCTTCGGCCGCGGCGGCGAGGAAGCGGAGGTGCTCGCGGCAGCCGGCGTGCCGTTCGAGGTCGTTCCGGGGATCACCAGTGCGATCGGGGCCGCGGCCTACGCGGGGATCCCCGTGACCCACCGCGGCCTGTCCACCCACTTCACGGTCGTCGCCGGGCACGAAGACCCGACGAAGGGCCACTCCGACGTCCACTGGGAAGCCCTGGCGCGCGCCGGTGGCACGCTCGTCATCCTCATGGGCGCCGCACGGATCTCCGACATCGCCGAGCGGCTCGTCGCCGGTGGACGGTCGCTCGACACCCCGGTGGCGGCGATCCGCAACGGCACGCGCCCCGACCAGCGCACCGTGCGCGCCACGCTCTCGACGATCGGCGATGCCGACGTGCGCGCCCCGTCCGCGATCGTCATCGGCGAGGTCGCAGCACTCGACCTCGGGTGGTTCGAGCGGCGCCCGCTGTTCGGGCGACGGGTGGTCGTGACGCGGGCGCGTGAGCAGGTGAGCGAGCTGCGCCGGCAGCTCGAAGCGCTGGGCGCGGAGGTGCTCGAGCTGCCGGCGATCCTCATCGAGCCGGTCGACGTGGCGCTCCCCGACCTCGGCGCGTACTCCTGGCTGGTCTGCACGTCCGCGAACGGCGTTGCCGCACTGTTCGAGCGCGGACTCGCGCCGCGCGGCCTCGACGCCCGCGCCCTCGGCGGAGTGAAGATCGCCGCGATCGGCCCGGGCACCGCCGCGGCCTTTGCGGCGCGCGGGATCGTCGTCGACCTCGTCCCCGAGCGCTTCGTCGCGGAGTCACTCGTCGAGGCGTTTCCCCCTCCCGACGCGCCGGGCGCACGCGTCCTGCTCGCGCGCGCGGAGGCGGCGCGCGATGTGCTCCCCGAAGGGCTCGGCTCGCTCGGCTATGCCGTTGACGTGCTGCCCGTGTACCGGACGGTCCAGGCCGACCCGGACCCGGCCGTGATCGACGCAGTGCGGCGCGGCGAGCTGGACGCGCTGACGTTCACGTCGTCGTCGACGGTGCGGAACTTCGTCGACGTCGTCGGCGCCCTCCCGGATCCCCAGCCCCCGGTCGTCTCGATCGGTCCGGTGACCTCCGAGACCGCCCGATCCCTCGGGCTGCGGGTCGACGCCGAAGCCGCCGAGCACACCATCGACGGTCTCGTCGAACGGATCCTCGGCACGCTGTCCGGCTCCTAGCGCCGGTCACCGCGCCGAAGACGACCGGGGCGCTCGGCGGACCGGCGCGAGGCGTGCGGCTCACCGGCGAGGTGCGATCCGGACACGCCGTGGGCGTCTCCCGTGGGCCGAGCCCTACCATTGTGAGCGTGCCGTTCCCCGAGCACCGTCTGCGCCGCCTCCGGCGCACGCCGGCGATGCGCCGCCTCACCGCCGAGACCAGGCTCGGCGTCGACGACCTCGTCGCGCCGCTCTTCGTGCGCGAGGGCATCGACGCACCCGAGCCGGTCGCCTCGATGCCCGGAGTGGTCCAGCACACCCCGGAGAGCCTCCGCAAGGAGGTGCGCGCGCTCGCCGACCTCGGCGTGCCGGGGGTCATCCTCTTCGGTGTCCCCGCCACGAAGGACGCAGCGGGCTCGGGTGCCCACGCGCCCGACGGCGTCGTCCAGATCGGATTGCGGTCGGTCCGCGACGAGGTGGGCGACGACCTCGTCGTCATGGCCGACGACTGCCTCGACGAGTACACCGACCACGGCCACTGCGGGATCCTGCGGGCCGACGGCTCGGTCGACAACGACGCGACCCTCGAGCGGTACGCCGAGATCGCCATCGCCCAAGCCGACGCAGGGGCCGACGTGATCGCGCCCTCGGGGATGATGGACGGGCAGGTCGGCGCGATCCGCGTTGCCCTCGACACCGCCGGGCACGCCGATGTCGCCATCCTCGCCTACGCGGCCAAGTACGCGTCGGCGCTCTACGGACCGTTCCGCGACGCCGCCGACTGCGCGCCGGCCTTCGGCGACCGGCGCGGATACCAGATGGATCCAGCGAACGCGCGCGAGGCGGTCACCGAGGCGGCGCTCGACGTCGACGAGGGCGCCGACATGGTCATGGTCAAGCCCGCGATCGCGTACCTCGATGTCGTGGCCGCGCTGAGAGCGGCGTTCGACGTGCCGGTCGCCGCGTACCACGTGAGCGGTGAGTACGCGATGGTGAAGGCCGCGGCCGAGCTCGGGTGGGTCGACGGCGACGCAGTCGCGCTCGAGCACATCACTGCGATCAAGCGCGCCGGCGCCGACTTCGTCCTCACCTATCTCGCGCGCGAGGTCGCCGAGCGCCTCGGCTCGTGATCGAGCATCCCGAAGGCGAGTTCGCGCGCGCGCGGGCCGTCATCCCCGGCGGCGTGTCTTCGCCGGTCCGTTCGTTCGCAGCGGTCGGAGGCGATCCGTTCTTCGTCGATCGGGCTGCCGGCGCGAGCCTGTTCGCCACCGACGGTCGTGAGTACCTCGACTACGTGCAGTCCTGGGGCGCGTCGATCCTGGGTCACGCGCACCCGAAGGTCGTCGAGGCGGTGCAGCGCGCGGCAGCCGACGGCACGTCGTACGGCGCACCGACCACACGCGAGATCGAGCTCGCCGAGGTGATCGCGGCGCGCGTTCCCTCGGTCGACAAGGTGCGCCTGGTCTCGTCGGGCACCGAGGCCGCGATGACCGCCGTGCGCCTGGCTCGCGGCGTGACGGGACGCGCCAAGATCGTGAAGTTCGCCGGCTGCTACCACGGACATGCCGACGCACTCCTCGTCGCGGCCGGGAGCGGCGTCGCGACGCTCGGAATCCCCGGCTCTGCGGGCGTCACCGAGGGCACGGCCGCCGACACGATCGTGGTGCCGTACAACGACCCGACCGCCCTCGACGCCGCGTTCGACCGCCACGGCCCGGAGATCGCGGCGGTGCTCGTCGAGCCCGTCGCGGCGAACATGGGCCTGGTCCCGCCCGACCACGAGCTCCTCCCGATGCTGCGCCGCCGCTGCACCGAGCACGGCACGCTCCTGGTGTTCGACGAGGTGATCACCGGGTTCCGGGTGGGGCTCAGCGGTGCGCAGGGCCGCTTCGGCATCTCCCCCGACCTCTCGATCTTCGGCAAGGTGATCGGCGGCGGGCTGCCGCTCGCAGCAGTCGGGGGGCCGGCCGCGCTCATGGACGGGCTCGCCCCGGTGGGTCCCGTCTACCAGGCCGGCACGCTCTCGGGGAACCCGCTGGCGACCGCCGCCGGCCTCGCGGTGCTCGCGGAGCTCGACGACGCCTCGTACACCGAGCTCGAGCGGATCACGACGCGACTCACCGACGGGCTCTCGAAGGTGTTCGCGGATGGCGGGGTCGAGGCGCAGGTGCCGCGCGCGTGGACGCTCGCGGGGATCTTCTTCTCGGCCGTGACGGTGCGCGACTACGAGACGGCGTTGGCGTCCGATGCAAAGCGCTACGGTCGCCTCTTCCACTCGCTCCTCGACGACGGCATCTTCCTCGCGCCGAGCGCGTTCGAGACGATCTTCCCGAGCCTCGCGCATACCGACGCCGACATCGACCGCACCCTCGACGCCGTCTCCGCAGCGCTCGATCGCATCTAGGCTCCTGCCGCGGGGACGCGTCGGGGAACGCGTCAGGCGATGCCGAGGAGGCCGCGCAGCTCGGCGTACCACGACGTCGCGTCGAAGCCGGGGCCGGCGACGCGGGCGTCGAGCTCCGGGACGGCGGGGTGCGTCCCGACGACTGCGGCGAGCTGCCGGGCGGTGCGGGGGCTCCCGTGCATGCCGGGCTCGGCGTCGATGCCCGCGAAGCACAGCCAGCATCCCTCCTCACCCCACACCACGTGCACCTCGGGTGCGAGCGCCTCGATGCCGGCGACGCCCGGCGTGTCGGCGAGCAGCGACGCCAGTTCGTCGCGCGCTCCGTACACGACGCCCGCGCTCCCCTCGGGGAACCACTGCAGACCGGTGCCCTCGAGGGCAGGGCTGAGGTCGATCGGCGCGCGCTCGGTGATCGTCTCGTGCGCGTGGTCGCTGACGACCACGACGACCCGATCGTCGGCCGCCGACTCGATCGCGTCCCGCACCGACGCGAGTCGGGTGTCGGTCTCGCGGTACACCTCGTGCGCCGCGTCGGGTCCGTACACGTGCCCGGCGGTGTCGGGGGCGTTGAGATGCCCGACGACCAGGTGCGCGTCACCCGACACGGCTCTGATGAGCCACGGCAACGTCACCGAGTCGTCGAGGTAGCCGTGCGCGTCCGTCGACGCGCCGTCGGGGATCGCACCGCCGGGCGGCCAGTGCGTGGTCGCGGCGTGGGCTCCCATCACCCCGATGAGGTCCTGATCGCTCACGACGACGGAGCTCGTGAGCCCGGCGGCGTTGACGGCGTCGAAGATCGTCGGCACGCCCGGGCCGACGTCACGCGCGGCACGGAACCGCCCACCACCGTCGAGCACGTGGTTGCCGACGATGCCGTGCACGACCGGGAGCTCCCCGGTGACCCACGTCGCGTGGTTGGGGTACGTGCTCGCGGGCATCACCGCGGGGATGCTGTGGGGCGACGTGCCCGAGTCGGTGCACCAGCCGGTGAGGACCGGCATGGTGCTCGGCTCCACGACCTCGACGGGGAGCCCGTCGAGGATGAGGAACACGACCCTCGTCCCCGCATCGTTGGTCATCGGTAGATCATTGTCCCCAGCGGTGGGCCAGACTCCTCCGGTCCGACACGGAGAGGACGAGGATCGATGACGAAGCCCGACACCGGGGCGGCCGAGGCCTCGCACGCACCCGAGCGCGCCGCGCTCGTCCTCGTCGGGCTCGTCCTCGTCGCCGCAGTCGCGAACTTGAACCTCGCGGTCGCCAACGTCGCTCTCCCCGACATCGGCAGGGACTTCGATGCCGGGCAGAGCGCCTTGAACCTCGTCGCGGTCGGCTACTCCCTCGGGCTCGCGGCGTCGGTGCTGTACCTCGGCGCGCTCGGCGACCGCTACGGGCGCAAGATGATGCTGATCCTCGGGGTGGGCCTTTCGGTCCCGGCCTGTCTCCTCGCGGCCTGGGCACCGTCGATCGAGGCGCTGTTCCTCGCCCGCTTGCTCGGCGGTCTCGCCGCCGGCATGGCGTTCCCGACGACGCTGGCGCTCATCACGGCGCTCTGGTCGGGGCCCGCACGGACTCGGTCGATCGCGCTGTGGTCGGCGATCGGCGGCGCGATCTCCGCCCTCGGTCCGTTGACCGCCGGCGCGCTCCTCCAGCACTTCTGGTGGGGCTCGGTCTTCCTGGTCACGCTGCCGCTGGCGGGAGTGGCACTGGTCCTCGCGGTGAAGTTCGTCCCGGGCCACGTGAACGAGACCTCGGACCCGGTCGACAACCTCGGTGGGATGCTGTCGATCCTGCTCGTCGCCGGCCTGGTCCTGGCGATCAACTTTGCCGCGGTGCCCGACAAGGGCACGCTGGCGCTCGGGCTGGGGGCGATCGCGGTCGCGGCCGGCGTCGCGTTCGTGATCCGGCAGCGCCGCGCCCGTGTGCCGCTGTACGACCTGCAGGTCGCGGCTCGGCGCATCTTCTGGGTCGCGGCGCTCGCGGGGATCATCGTCTTCGGGTCGCTCATGGCGGCGATGTTCGTCGGGCAGCAGTTCCTCCAGAACGTGCTCGGCTACGACACGCTCGAAGCCGGCGCGTCGATCCTTCCCGCGGCGGTGCTGATGGTCCTCGTCGCGCCGCGCTCCGCCAAGCTCGTCGAGGCCCGGGGCGCCCGGGTGACGCTCCTCATCGGCTATGCCTTCTGCCTGCTCGGCTTCCTGACCATGCTCCTCCTGTGGGCGGATGGGATCTCCTACTGGAAGGTGGGTCTCGCGTACGCGCTGATGGGCATCGGCGTGGGGTTCGCCGGCACACCGGCGTCGCGATCGTTGACGAGCTCGGTCCCGGTGCAACGCGCGGGGATGGCGTCGGGCACCGCCGACCTCCAGCGCGACCTCGGCGGGGCGATCATGCAGTCGATCCTGGGCGCACTGCTCACCGCCGGGTACGCGGCCGCCTTCGCCGCGGCGATCTCCGGGTCGGGAAGCGCCGACAAGGTGAGCGACGACGTGCAGGCCCAGCTCACGAAGTCGTTCTCGAGTGCAGCCAACACCGCGCAGCAGTACCCGCAGTACTCGAAGCAGATTATCGGCGCCGCGAAGACGTCGTTCATCGACGGTGCCGACTGGGCCTACGTCGCCGGGATCGTCGCGGTGCTGCTCGGGGCCGCGATCGTCTTCGTGCTGTTCCCGAAGCGCGATCGCGAGCGCACGCTGCTCGCGGAGTACCACGATCACGACGCACAGGTACTCACCCCGACGGGGTGAGCCCGAGAGACAGGCCGACCATGGCGAGCCGCATCGAGGACTACGCGATCATCGGAGACACCCATACGGCCGCGCTCGTCGGCAAGGACGGGTCGATCGACTGGTTGTGCGTTCCGCGCTTCGACTCCGGCGCGGTGTTCGCCGCGCTCCTGGGCACCGAGGACCACGGCCGGTGGCAGCTCGCACCGGCTGGCGGGCTGCAGAAGGTCGAACGCAGGTACCGCGGTGAGACGCTCGTGCTCGAGACGACGTTCCACACCGACGACGGCGTGGTGCGCGTCGTCGACTGCATGCCGATCCGAGGCAAGAGCGTCGATCTCGTCCGCATCGTCGAGGGCATCTCGGGACGCGTCCCGATGCACATGGACCTGCGGCTCCGCTTCGACTACGGCCAGAACCTGCCGTGGGTCACGGGCCTCGACGGCCGGCTGCACGGCACGGCGGGCCCCGACTCGGTGGTGGTCTCCAGCCCTGTGCTCATCGAGGGTGCCGGCCTGTCGAGCGTCTCCGACTTCGTGGTCGGCGCGGGAGAGAACGTGCCGTTCGTCCTCTCGTGGCATCCGTCGCACGAGCACGCGCCCCGCCAGGAGCAACCCCCCGAGAAAGTCCTGCGCAACACCGAGGCGTGGTGGCGCCGCTGGTCGAAGCAGTGCAGCTATGAGGGCGAAGCGCGCGAGCTGGTGCTCCGCTCCCTGATCACGCTCAAGTCGCTGACGTACGCACCCACGGGCGGCATCGTCGCCGCGGCGACGACGTCACTCCCAGAGTGGATCGGCGGCGTGCGCAACTGGGACTACCGGTTCTGCTGGCTGCGCGACTCGGTGCTCACGCTCTTCGCGCTCATGACCGGCGGGTACGACAAGGAGGCGCTCGCATGGCGCGACTGGCTGCTCCGCGCCGCGGCGGGGGAGCCGGACAAGCTCCAGATCATGTACGGCCTCCGGGGGGAGCGGCGCCTCAGCGAGTACGAGCTCGACTGGCTCCCCGGGTACGAAGGTTCCGCGCCCGTGCGGGTGGGCAACGCCGCCAGCGACCAGTTCCAGCTCGACGTCTACGGCGAGACGCTCGCCTCGCTCGCGCTCATGCGCGGCGTCGCGCCGCCCGTGCGCGCCGGTGCCGCGGGCGATCCTGACGAGGCATGGAAGCTCGAGGTCGCGATCCTCGACTTCCTCGAAGGCGCGTGGCACCAGCCCGACGACGGGCTCTGGGAGATGCGCGGCAGGCGCCAGCACTTCACACACTCCAAGGTGATGGCCTGGCTCGGGTTCGCCAGCGCCGTGCAGTCGGCCGAGCAGTTCGACCTGCCCGGACCGATCGACCGCTGGCGGTCCGAACGCGACGAGATCCACGCGCAGGTGTGCGCCGAGGCGTTCGATCCCGATCTCGGGTCCTTCACCCAGGCCTACGGGTCGAAGCAGCTCGACGCCGCGCTGCTCCAGATCCCCGGGACCGGGTTCCTCCCCGCGACGGATGAGCGCATGGTCGGCACCGTCGCCGCGATCGAGCGCGAGCTCCTCCAGGACGGCTTCGTGCTGCGTTATCGCAGCGAGCACGCCGACGACGGCCTGCCCCCGGGGGAGGGCGCGTTCCTCCCGTGCTCGTTCTGGCTGGTCGGCAACTATGTCGCCCAGGGACGTGGCGACGACGCGCGCGCGCTCTTCGACAAGCTCACCGCGATCGCCAACGACGTGGGGCTCTTCTCCGAGGAGTACGACCCCGCCGCGAAGCGCGCGCTCGGCAACGTCCCGCAGGCGTTCACGCACCTCGCGTTCGTCCGCGCCGCCGCAACGCTCTCGAGCTTCCCGCTGACGGGCGGGGCCGTCGCTGCCGGCGGCTGACCCGCACGCCTCCACCCACTGCCGCCGAGCTCCTCGCTCGGACCGACCGGAGAGAGAGACCGCCGTGGCACTACACAAGAAGCTCGTCGATGACCTGACCCCGCTGACCCTCACGCCGATGTACGCCCGTCCGGGGGAGACCCAGCGCGCGCCGCGGCACACGATCCCGGACGGCGAGATGTGGCCCGAGACCGCGTTCCAGTTCGTCCACGACGAGCTCATGCTCGACGGGAACGCTCGGCTCAACCTCGCGACGTTCGTCACCACGTGGATGGAGGCGGAGGCCGACACGCTGATGGCGCAGACGTTCGACAAGAACATGATCGACAAGGACGAGTACCCGCGCACCGCCGAGCTGGAGCTGCGGTGCGTGAACATGCTGAGCCGGCTCTGGAGCTCACCCGACGAGGAAGAGGCCATCGGGACGTCGACCACCGGGTCGAGCGAGGCCGCGATGCTCGCCGGGATGGCGTTGAAGTGGCGGTGGCGCGACCGGCGGCGGGCGGCGGGAAAGCCCACCGACCGGCCCAACATGGTGATGGGCTCGAACGTGCAGGTCTGCTGGGAGAAGTTCTGTCGCTACTGGGACGTCGAGCCCCGGCTGGTGCCGATGGAGGGCGAGGTGTACCACCTCACCCCGGAGCGGGCGATCGCGCAGTGCGACGAGAACACGATCGGTGTCGTCGCGATCCTCGGTTCGACCTTCGACGGCTCGTACGAGCCCATCGCGGACATCTGCGCCGCGCTCGACAAGCTCCAGGCCGACACGTCGCTCGACGTCCCGGTGCACGTCGACGCCGCGTCGGGCGGCTTCATCGCACCGTTCATCGACCCCGACCTCGAGTGGGACTTCCGCCTCCCTCGGGTGCAGTCGATCAACGCGTCCGGTCACAAGTACGGGCTGGTCTACCCGGGGGTCGGATGGGCGATCTGGCGCGAGCCGTCTGCCCTGCCCGACGACCTCGTGTTCGACGTGAACTACCTCGGCGGCGACATGCCGACGTTCGGGCTCAACTTCTCGCGGCCGGGGAACCAGGTCGTGGCGCAGTACTTCAACCTCCTGCGGCTCGGGTTCGACGGGTACCGCCGGATCCAGCAGGAGTCGCGCGACGTGGCGCGCTACACCGCAGATGCGATCGGCAAGATGGGTCCGTTCACGATGATCACCGACGGCAGCGAGCTCCCGGTGTTCGCGTTCGCGCTCGCGGACACGAGCGTGCCGTACTCGGTGTTCGACGTGTCGGAGCGCCTGCGCGACCGAGGATGGCTCGTCCCCGCGTACACGTTCCCCGAGAACCGCCAGGACCTCGCGGCGTTGCGGGTCGTGATCAAGAACGGGTTCTCGCGCGACCTCGGCGACCTGCTCATTGCCGACCTGCAACGGCACGTCGCGTTCCTGGAGCAGCTCCCCGCAGCACTCCCGGCGTCAGGCGGCGCCAGCGGGTTCCACCACTGACGCCTTCGGGCTACTGGGAGGGTTGCTGCTCCTGGCGGCGCCGGCGGATGCGGTCCATGAAGAACAGCGCGGCCCACATCAGCATCACGAGCAGCGTCATCAGCACGAACGCGAGGCCTCCACCGCCGCGCTCGCCGCTGGCGTCGACGATCTGCTGCGCGCCGGCCGCGGGTGCGAGCCCGATGGCGCCGAGCGCGAGCAGCGCCGAGACGAGCAGTGTCCGTCGCAGAGTGCGCATCGTGTGTCTCCTCAGACCCCTCGTCAGACCTTCTCGGGAACCGCGGGCGGCTCCGCCGCCGCCGCGGCCGCTCGCTTCGCGGCGCGCTCGTCCTTCTCACGCCAGTGCAGCGCCAGCAACCCGAGGCCGAACAGCAGCACCGACGCGATGAACGCGACCACCGGCGGCACGCGCAGGGAGCCGAGGTCGCGGTGGAGCACGAGGAAGCCGGTCTCGCCGCTGTCCTTGCACTCGGGCGCCGGCGGGGCGACGCCGAAGGGGGTGCCGAGCTCTTCTGCGGTGGGAACCTCGCAGTACTCCACCACCGCGAACAGCTCGGTGTGGCTCAGCTCGAAGTCGAGGGGGTTCGGCTGGCTCCCGCCGAGCTCGTACGTGTTGACGACCTTGTAGTCGGTCACCGCCTGGAAGCGGGCGAACGCCTGCTGCGCGACCTGGGCCTCACCCGGGACGGCCTGCACCCGGATGAGGTTCTCGTCGACGGCCGCCTTGACGTTCGCGGCCTCGACCGCGTCGACGTTGCGGCCCTGCTGCTCGATGTCGCGGATCTCGGTCGTCTTGGCCTCGGTCAGGTCCGGCGTCTGTTCGATCGCCTCCCACCCGGGGATGCGCCCCTTCAGGGTGTTGAGCGGCGACGCGGTGGTGATCCACAGCGAGGTCAGCACCACCATGAACCCCATGAGGCAGGTGAACGCCACGAGGAATCCGAGGCGGGCACCCATGTTCGTCGCGAGGAGCAGGTAGACCGACCCGCAGAAGAGCAGCACCGCGAAGACCACGACGAGGATGCCGAGGATCGTCGGGTACCAGATGTCCTTCTCGAGCGTCTCGGCGGCGAGGAGGGGAAGGTTCACGGGCTCGGGTCCTTCGTCGTGACAGTCGCTCGGTTCATCAGAGGCTGCGCTCGTACTCGACGATCGCGGTGATCTGGTCCTCGGTCAGCTGCTTCCCGAAGTGCGGCATACGCCCGGACGAGATGCCGCGCACGCCGTACTGCTCGTTCTCCGGGACGCCGAGGGCGACCCAGTCGAACTGCTCCTGCTTCCCGGCCTCACCGGGGAACTGGAGGAGGGTGGAGCCGTCGCGCAGGCTCGGGCCGTAGGCGCCGCTCGCCTGCGGCGGCAGCGGCGGCAGGTCGAGGTTCGTCGGGTCGTAGTACGACCAGCCCTTCGTGTGGCAGCGCGCGCAGTTGAGTCGGAAGAGCACGGCGCCGTCCGAGAGGCCCGCGACCTCGTCGGCGTAGTCCTGCGCCTCGGCGAGCTGCTCCTGCGCGGTCTCGACGGCGGCCTCGAGCTGCGTGACCTGCTCGGGGGTCGACTGCGGATCGGCCTGGGCGTCGGCGAGGTCGGTCTGGGCCTTCTCGAGCGCCGTGGTCTGGTCGTCCACGAGCTCGGTCGCGCCCTGGCGGTACTCCGGCACGGCCTCGGTCGAGATCGCGACCGCTTCCTTCTCGCTGATCTGGATGCTCTTGATGAAGTTGACGAGATCCTGGATCGACTGCTCGTTGAGCACGCCCTTGCCGCTCGCGACGCCCCATGAGGGCATCGGCGTCCCCGGGCGGCCGTACGTGATGATCCGGGTGAGCTGCGCGTCGTCGAAGCGCAGGTCGGCGGTGTTGAGCGCGGGTGCCAGCCACGAGACCTTCTTGGGCAGGCACTCGGGGACGTCGGCCGTGCCCTGGTTCTGCTCCTCGAGGCACTTGTCGGCCTCGGGCTGGAGCACGAACGGAGCGCTGCCGCCCTCGCCCTGGGCGCCGTGGCAGTCGGCGCACAGCAGGGAGATGGTTGCGTCGTATGCCGGGCTCTGGCTGTTGGCGAAGAGGCGGGCGCCGCGCTCGATCGACTGGTCGAGGAACGTCTCGTCGGCCTTGACCTGCCGCTCGGGCTCGACGAGGAAGTACACGGGGATCGAGATCGCGACGATCATCACGAACACGAGCGACCACCCGAGCACGCGCTCGAGGCGACGCCCCTCGAGGTCCTCGTCGGGGAGGAACTCCGCCTTGTTCGCCGGGGTGGGCTCCGGGTTGCGCCGCAGGCTGAAGACGCGCCAGACGATGATGCCGGCGATGACCACGAAGGCCACGGCGTTGAGCACGATGAGCGACGTGCGAAAGCTCACGGGTGGGTCGGTCTCCTGTTCAGGGTCGAGGCGAGTTGATCACGACAGGGCTAGACGCAGGGGGCGCCTTCCTGGCCTTGTCCGGTGGTGTCGGTGCCGATCGGTGGGCCCTGGACGACCACGCCCGTGTCGACGACGATGCTGCTCCCCGAGACCGACAGCACGAAGCGGTCCATGCCCCGGGGGGCGGGGCCGCCGCGCTTCTCGCCGACGCGGTTGTACTTCGATCCGTGGCACGGGCACTCGAACCACTGCGAGGTGGAGCACCACGGTACGCGGCACCCGAGGTGCGGGCACTTCTGGTACAGCGCGACGTACCCCTCGGCCATCCCGGCGGTGATCGTCGAGGGGTACACCTTCTCGGCCTTGGGCACGTCTTCCTTGGGGTACTCGACGATGTAGACCTTGGCGGACGCGTTGTAGAAGGGGATCTTGTCGGCCGCCGCACCCTCGACGTCGGACACGCTGCCGACGTTGATCTTGCCGCCGAAGCCGCCCGCACTCGACGGCCACAGGAACGCCAACGACGCGGCGCCGAACCCGCCGACGCCGAGCGCCACGCCGGTGAGGATGCCTCGGTTGAAGAACTGCCGGCGGGTGACGCCGAGCTCGTCCTCGTCGACGGGCTCGTACCGGACGGGCGCACGGTCGCCGACCGGGACGGGGACGCCGCCCTCGGTGCCGCCCTCGGTCGGCGCGACGGGCTCGAGGTCGGTGCCGGCCACACCCGCGTCGGACGCGTCCGAGCGCTTGGTCTCACGGCTCAGCGTGCCCGTGCTCGCGCGCCGGCGCGCGGTCCCGAGGAGGAACACGCCCGCGAGCGCCAGGATGACGACGACGCCGACGACGATGAACGCCACGATCGCTCCCTACAGCTCGAAGAAGATGCCGTCGTTCCAGGGGAACACGAAGTTGAAGCCCGGTCCCCGGAAGAACGAACCGATGATCACCAGCACCGACCACAACATGATGAAGATCGTGAAGATCGCGATCGCGAACTTGCGGTCGTTGGGCTGGTGCGACGGGTTCTTGTCGACGAACGGCGCGATCGCGATCAGCGCGAGTCCGATCCCGGGGATCGTCACCCCGGCCACCATCGGGTGGAACATCGTGAGCAGCTCCTGGAGGCCCAGGAAGTACCACGGCGCCTTCGATGGGTTCGGTGTGCGGTTGAAGTCGGCGAGCGCGAGGAGGGGCGCACGCACGAGCGCCGAGAAGATGGTGACGCCCGCGGTCACGATCAGGATCGACGCGAACTCGATGACGACCAGGTGCGGCCAGGTGTGCACCTTGTCGGCGGCCTCGGCGCGGGTCTGCTGGATCGATCCCGACTTGACCACCGTGAGCAGTCGCTGCGTGTGACCACCGGGTCCGGTGGTGCCGGGTGCCGGGGGAGCGGCGACCGCGGTCGCCGTCGCGGCTCCGCCACCACCCGCGCCAGCCGTCGCGCCGGCCTTGCGCTTGCGCGAGCGCTCCAGCAGGTGCGCCGGGATCTTGGCGCCGCCCGACGTCTCGACGTCCTCTACTACGGCGTCGGGCGCTGCGGCCTCCCCCCCGGCCTCGGAGGCTGCGGCCGGGGATACCCCCGCCGCGGGCGCCTCCTCGGCATCGGAGGAACCTTCCGCGCTCGCGGCGGTGGCGTCGTCGTCCTCCCCGGTGGGGAGTCCGAGAGCCTTGCGGCGCTCCATGGAGCGCTTCAGCAGGTGTTCGGGAACTTCGGCCATGGAGGAATCCTTCTCCTACAGGGGTCCCGAGATGCCGCCGTCCTTGCGAACCCGCCAGAAGTGCACCGCCATGAAGATGACGATGACGAACGGGAGCAAGAGGACGTGCAGCACGTACCAACGCAGCAAGGTGTCGTTGCCGATCTCCTTCGATCCGAGCAGCACGTATTTCACGCTCGACCCGAAGACCGGGGTGTAGCCCATCATGTTGGTGCCGACGGTGACCGCCCACAGTGCGAGCTGGTCCCACGGCAGCAGGTAGCCGGTGAACGAGAGCAGCAGCGTGAGCG
>JBBDWT010000041.1:0-13914 GCA_040902705.1 Acidimicrobiia bacterium
CGGCGAAGTCGTAGCCGCTGGGTCCGAACATGAGCGTCATCGCGAAGCCGCGCAACGTAGCCCAGAGGAGCTGATCGATCTTGCGGTCGGTGCCCTCTCGCTGGTCGATCGACAGCAGGCGTTGCCCGGTTCGGTGATGGCCGCGTGCGAGGTCGAGCAGCGCCGCCGCGTGCACCGGATCGTTCGCGCGCGAGACGCGCGTGTTCACGAGGATCTCGAGCGCCGCGAGGCAGCGCGGGCTCGAGTACGCACGCCACGCCGCATCGACGACGGCACTGACCCGTGCGCGCACCGGTCCCTCGGGGATCTCGGCCTCCTCGATGTACGCACGGAACTGCTCGTATCCCGCGAAGGACACAGCGGAGAACAGGCCGGCGCGGTCCCCGAAGTGGTACTGGATCACGCCCCAGGTCACGCCCGCCCGCTCGGCGATGCGGCTCGCGCTGGCGGCCGCGAAGCCCTCCTCGACCACGCACGCAGCGGCTTCCTCGATCACCCGCGCGCGGGTCTCGTCACCGCGGACCTGGGCGTGGCGTGTCGCCCGCGTACGGGTCGGCTCGACGAGGCCCGCGAGGGTCACCGGTGACCGTGATCCCGAGCTCAGCCCCGCACCCCGCTTGACCACCTCGCCACCCCTTCGTCCGCCCTTGCGAAACATAGAGCAATCTATGATCATGCGGAGCGGTCGGCCGGGGATGCCCCGGGCGCACGCAGAGGGGAACGCGATGCGGGCACTTCGAGCAGTGGCGCTCGGCGCCGTGGTGGCGCTGACCGTCGGGGTCGCGACGGTGCCCGCCGCCGCGCAAGGCTCCGACGAGAAGCCCGAATCCACCGAGATCGGGATCAGCGCCGACGAGATCCGCATCGCCGTGGTCGCCGACGTCGAGAACCCGCTGGCGCCTGGCCTCTTCGAAGGGGCACCGAACGGGGTCAAGGGCTTCGCCAAGTACATCAACTCGAAGGGCGGACTCGCGGGTCGCAAGGTCGTCGTCGACTTCATCGACTCGCATCTCAGCCCGGACGACGCACGCAACGCGATCATCAAGGCGTGTAGCGAGGACTTCGCGATCGTCGGGACCGCCGCGCTCTTCCTCAACAACGTCGACGACATGGTCGGCTGCGTCGACAAGGCCGGTGTCGCGACCGGTCTCCCCGAGATCCCGATCGTCACCACCGAGGCGGTGCAGCAGTGCTCCCCCGTCTCGTTTCCCGTGAACGCGCCACAGCTCCTCTGCTCGACGAAGGACGAGCACCCGCAGACGTTCCGCGCGAACCGCGGCACGGTCCAGTACTACCAGCGCGTGCTCGACAAGAACCTCCACGGTGTCTTCGCCTACTCCAACGACCTGAAGAGCGCCTCGGCCGCGGGACTCGTGCTTGCCCGCGGCTCGCAGGCAGGCGGCGTGAAGTCCGACGGCGAAGAGGGGATCTCGGGCCGCGCGCCGCAGTCCGCGTTCACCCCGCTGGTCCAGCTGATGAAGGACAGCGGGTCGAACTACTCCTTGGGGACTGGTCCGTTCACCTCGACGGTGGCCCTCCGGAAGGAAGCCAAGCTCCAGGGGGTCGACCCCGACGACGTCGTCTGGGACTGCTTCTCCAACTGCTACGACGAGCGACTGATCGAGCAGGGTGGCGCCGAGATCGAGGGCCAGTACGTCACGCTCTCGCAGCTGCCCTTCTCCGAGACCAAGCAGAACAAGGCGCTCGCCAACTACGTGAAGTTCACCGGCAAGGACAAGATCGACGGGTTCGGTTCGTACGCGTGGGTGGCGGGTCTGCTCTTCCGCGACGCGGTCAACTCGATCGTCGAGAAGGACGGCAACAACGCGCTGACGCGCAAGGCGCTCCTCGATGCGCTCGCCCAGATCCACGAC
The DNA here is from genome assembly GCA_040902705.1 of Acidimicrobiia bacterium. Lineage (GTDB taxonomy): Bacteria > Actinomycetota > Acidimicrobiia > IMCC26256 > PALSA-555 > DATBSK01. The sequence goes on from JBBDWT010000041.1 coordinate 1,875, forward strand.
TTCGACGGCGACGGCATGTGGGGCACGACGGACATCGGCAACCGGGTACCGACGCCGTGCTTCATGCTCACGCAGGTCCAAGACGGCGAGTTCACCCGCGTGTACCCGAAGAAGGCCGGCACGCTCGACTGCAAGCAGAGCAACCAGATCGAGATCGAAGAGGATCTGCTGGGCGCGTAGGTCTACTGCCCCCCGAGCACACGCAGGAGCAGAGCTCGATCCTCGGCCTCCAGGTCGAGGTCGAGCGCGAGCGCGAGCGCGCGATCGCTCATCTTCTTGGTGGTCTTCGCGACGATCCCGGTCATCGTCCCCGGATCGACGCGCGCCACGAGATCGCGGAGCTGGGTCTCGAAGAAGACCAGGCACAGAGAATCTTCGAGCGCCTGGACCTCGGGATCGGTTCCGAGGCCGCGCTTGCGCACGATGTCCTGCACGCGTGCGATCGTCGCCGCGTCGTAGCCGACCTCGTCGAGGATCTCCGCGACCTCGACGGCGTGCTGCTCGTGCAGCCGCGTGCGCCACTTCAAGTACCCCGAGCGACCCGACGGGTACGACGCCCGCGCGACGGTCCACCGACGGAGGTGATGCGCGCGTGCCGCGAGCAGCAGCGCCTCGCTCGGCTCGGGGTGCAGGTGCTCGACCCAGCGCGTCACCAGCTCCGCGTGCGCGAGCTCCTTCGGACGTTCCTGACCGTCGACGATCAGCAGGTTCGGATCGGCGGCGTTGGCGGCGTCGATCGCGCGAATCGCCCTGGTCAGACGATCGCCCTCCATTCGCTCAGGGTACGTCGGGCTCGTGCCGCTCCGTTTGCAAGGATGGCCCGATGAGACAGCGGCAGCTCGGGATCGACGGGCCAACGGTGTCGGTGCTCGGGCTCGGCGGCTGGAAGTTCGGGGGTTCGTGGCTCTACGGCCTGGGCGAAGCCGACGACGCGACGGGGCTCGCCACCATCCACCGCGCCGTTGATCACGGCATCAACTGGATCGACACGGCCCCCGTCTACGGTGCCGGGCGTTCCGAAGAGCTCATCGGAAGGGCACTGCGCGGGCTCGACGATGTGCTGGTCAACACGAAGTGCGGACACCACCTGGCGCCCGACGGGAAGTCGACGTACGTCGACAACTCACCGAAGATCATCAAGCGCGAGTGCGAAGCGAGCCTCCGCCGCCTCGGTCGCGACCACGTCGATCTCTACCAGTTCCACCTTCCCGACCCGAACCATCCGGTCGAGGACTGCTGGGCCGGGATGCTCGAGCTCGTCGACGAGGGAAAGGTGCGCTGGCCAGGGGTCAGCAACTTCACAGTGGAGATGCTCGAGCTGTGCGAGCCGCACGGTCACGTCCAGGTCACCGAGCCGCAGTACAACCTGCTGCACCGCGACGTCGAGCTCGGCGTGCTGCCGTGGGCGGCGGGCAACGAGACCGGCGTCGTCTGCTACGAGCCGCAGCAGACGGGTCTGCTGAGCGGGAGCTTCGATCGCGCCCGACTCGACGCGCTTCCTGCCGACGACTTCCGCACGACCTTCGTCGACTTCCAGGATCCGACATTGTCGAAGGCACTCGCCCTCGTCGAGCAGATCCGACCGGTGGCCGATGACCTCGACATCACGGTCGGCGAGCTCGCCATCGCGTTCACGATCGCACACCCCGCCATCACCGGCGCGATCGTCGGTGCCGACTCCCCTGACCAGGTCGACGGGTGGGCGCCGGTCGGCGACCTCGTGCTCCCGACCGACACCGTGCAGGTGCTGACCGACCGTGCGACGGCGGCTGGCTTCCCGCTCGAGCAGACCGGCTACACGTCGGTCGACCCGAGGGTCGTGAGCATGCGCGACTCGAGCTGAAGCTCGCGCGGCTCTCGTGAGCGCTCTCTGGCTTCGGTCAGTGCCCGAGGACGGGATGCGGCACGTAGGGCTCCTCGAGGCGCCGCATCTCCGCGTCGGTCAGCTCGACCTGCTCCGCCGCGACCGCGTCCTCGAGGTGCGAGAGCTTCGTCGCCCCGACGATCGGCGCGGTGACGCCCGGGCGGTGCAGGAGCCACGCAAGGGCGACCTGTGCGGGGGCGACTCCCCGCTCGAGGGCGACCTCGGCAACACGCTCGACGACGTCGAAGTCGGTGGGTTCGCTGTACAGGAAGTCGGTGAACGCGTCGGTGCTCGCGCGCGTCGTGCGCTTCTCGCCATCGCGGGAGCGGTTCCCGGCGAGGATCCCGCGTGCGAGCGGGCTCCACGGGATCACCCCGACGCCCTGGTCGATGCACTGCGGGATCATCTCGCGCTCTTCCTCGCGGTAGATGAGGTTGTAGTGGTTCTGCATCGAGACGAACCGCGAGTAGCCGTACCGGTCGGCGGTGTACTGCGCCTTCGCGAACTGCCAGGCGTGCATGCTGCTCGCACCGATGTAGCGCGCCTTCCCCGCGCGCACCACCTCGTCCAGCGCGCCCATCGTCTCCTCGATCGGGGTGTTCACGTCGTACCGGTGGATCTGGTAAAGGTCGACGTAGTCGAGACCGAGGCGCTCGAGTGACGCGTCGATCGCCGAGAGGATGTGCTTGCGTGACAGGCCGCCGCCGTTGGGCCCGGGGGTCACGGGCATGAACACCTTCGTCGCGATGACCGCTTCGTCGCGGCTCAGGTACTTCGTGACGAGCCGACCAGTCGCCACCTCGCTCGCGCCGTTCGAGTACACGTTCGCCGTGTCGAAGAAGAAGATGCCGGCTTCGACCGCCGCCTTCACGATCGGCTCGGCGGCGTCCTCGTCGAGAGCCCAGGGCCGGTCGCTGTCGTTGCCGTAGCTCATCATCCCGAGACAGATGCGCGAGACGCGCAGGCCCGTCGCACCGAGGTTCACCGTCTGCATGGGACGACGGTACTGCGGGGATGTCGCGGGCCGGTCGCTCATCCATCGAAGCCGGGGACGCCCGGCTCGCGCTGGACCCCGAAGGAGTTCAGCGCGAAAGAGACGAGGTGGTAGTGACCGACGACCATCACGATCTCGATGAGCTGCGGTTCGTCGTACGCAGCGGCCAGCGCCCCCCACGTCCGTTCGCTGATGCAGCTGTCGTCGTGGAGCTCGTCGGCTGCGCGCAGGAGGAGCGCATCGGACGCGTTCCACCCGTCCGCGTCGGGTCCCGCCTGGATGCGGCGCAGCTCGACGTCGGTCAAGCCTGCCTGCGCGCCGATGAGCGCGTGCTGCCCCCACTCGTAGACCGACTGGCAGCGCCACCCCGTCCGCAGGATCAGCAGCTCCCGATCGCGCGCCGGCAGCTTTCCCGCGAGCAGCTTCCCGCCGAACGGCAGCCACTTGCGGAACAGCCCAGGATGACGGACGAGCGTGGTGAAGATGTTCGACGCCGGCGCGCCGGTCGCGCCCGCACCGGCGAGCAGCTCGCGCGTCTGGTCGTCCTGCTCCGCGGCCGTCACCGGGGCGATGCGCGGAGCAGACGGACGTGTCGGCATGCCTGCACGCTACGTGGCGCGGCGTGGCCTCGCTTCGATCATGCGACCGCGCGCGCTCCCGCGCTCCCGCGTGACGGTGTGCCTCGACACCTCGCTGCTGCCCGGACCGGCGACCTCGGCGTCGGTAGTGTCACCGTCGACGACGCCGCGACCAGCTCGCCGCCCCTCGATCGAGCGGAGCACGTCATGCGCTGGATGACCACCGCCACCTCCGAACGCGAGACGAACACCATGCTGGACGTCCCCGCGGCGTGATGGAACGCCGGCGTTTCCTCGAGGGCGCGCTCGCACTGGGTGGGATCGCCGCGGCGTCGAGCGCCGGATTCGTCGTGCCCGCGGGGGCCGCGCCCGCGCTCGGCCCCCGCAACGACTTCGCGGACCTCGCGCGTCGCCTGACGGGACGGCTGCTCCTCCCCGGCGGGGCGCGCTATCGCTCGGACCGGCTGCTGTTCAACGCGGCGTACGACTACGTGCGTCCCGCTGCGATCGCGCAGGTTGCCGATGTCGACGACGTGCGCACGGTGATCGACTTTGCCGTCGACAACGACATCGAGCTCGTCGGGCGCTGCGGCGGGCACAGCTTCGCCGGGCTCTCGACCGGACCGGGGCTCGTCCTCGACGTGTCCTCGATCAAGAGCGTGACCCCTGATCTCGGCGCGAACACGACGACGGTCGGCGCGGGCGCGCGCCTCATCGACGTCGCCGCCGCGCTCCGACGCACCGAGCGCGCGATCCCCTCGGGTTCGTGCCCGTCCGTCGGCATCTCCGGTCTCACGCTGGGCGGGGGGATCGGAAACCTCACGCGGAGGTACGGACTGACCAGCGACAGCCTCCGTGCCCTCGAGCTCGTCACCGCCGACGGCCAGGTGCTGCGCGCGAGTGAGCACGAGCACGCGGACCTCTTCTGGGCCTGTCGCGGCGGCGGTGGCGGGAACTTCGGGATCGTGACGGAGTTCGAGTTCGAGCTGCGACCGGTCGACTTCGCGTTCAACCGCTTCGAGCTGACATGGCCGTGGGAGCAGCGCGCTCGCGCGTTCGCTGCATGGCAGGAGTGGTCGGTCGAGGCGCCCGCCGGAACCACCGGCACGTTCACGTTCACGACCGGCGGTCCGCGCGTGCGCACACCCGCCGTGACGGTCGAGGGCCTGTTCATGGGTGACGCGGACGACAGTGCGGCGTTCGTCGCCGATCTCGAGCGACGCGTCGGCACGCGTCCCGTGGATCACCAGAGCGTGGTGACCGACTACTTCCACGGCGAGAAGGACGAGTTCTGCGATGACCTGCCGCTGGCGGAGTGTCGCCCCGCCTACCAGAGCCCGCAGGGGAAGCTCCCGCGGCTCGCGCTGAGCGTCAAGTCTGACTTCGTGACGACGGCGTGGGCGGACGACGCGGTGGCCGTGATCAGCGAGTGGATCGAGCGGCGCCAGCGCGACTCGCTCATGACGCGCGCTCCCTCGAGCATGAACCTGGGAAAGGTCTTCCTCCAGACGATGGGCGGGGCTGCGGGAGACGTCCCGGCCGACGCGACCGCGTTCCCGCACCGGAGCGCCGAGTTCTCCGTGCAGTTCCAGTCGCGGTGGAGCGTCGACGCTCCGGTCGACGTCCGAGAGGCCAACATCGAGTGGCTCCGTGGCTTCTACGCCGCGATGACCCCGTGGCGGTCAGGCAGCGCGTACGTCAACTACACCGACGTCGACCTGGTCGACTGGCCGCGGGCGTACTACGGACCCAACGTCGATCGCCTCCTCGCGGTCAAGCGGGCCTACGACCCGCGCAACGTCTTCCACTCCCGCCAGTCGATCCCCGTCACCGCATAGCCGCCCACACACCGGTCGCGTCACGGACACGTACGACCGACCAGTCCTGATCGTCCGGTGTCTCCGCTCGGCCCCAACCCCCGAACTGGAGAGTGTGGACCCCGGAATCCGGGGTCGTCGCTCTCCAATACGGCGTCGGGGCCGAGCGGGAGACCCCCGGACATGCGATCATGGCGTCGATGGACAGGGCCCGCCGCACCGCCGCGTACCTGGCTGCTGCGATCACGCTCGGCATCCTGGCGTCGGCGACACCCGTGGCGGCTGAGGCCACCAAGGCCGACGACGACGTTCGCTTCGCGCAGTACGACGGCTACGAGTCTCCGGGGACACCCGCGAAGTACGACAAGGTCGGGGTGATCGAGACCGGCCCGGAGGACGCGAAGAACGTCCTGGTGCTCGTTCCGGGAACGTCCGCCAGCGCGGCGTACTTCGAGCCCATCGCCGAGGACATCGTCGCCGAGAACAAGGGCTGGCAGGTGTGGGCCGTCGAGCGCCGCGAGAACCTGCTCGAAGACCACTCGGTGCTGAACGAGGTCAAGGCCGGCAAGGCCACACCGCGGGAGCTGTTCGAGTACTACCTCGGCTTCGTCACGGACCCGACGATCAGCCCCCACTTCGAGTTCATCCCCGACTCCGACGTCGCGTATGCGAAGGAGTGGGGCATGAAGGTCGCGGTCGAAGACCTGCACCGCGTCGTCGAAGCAGCCAAGAAGAAGGGTGGCGAGGTCGTCCTCGGCGGCCACTCGCTCGGGGGCTCGATCGCCACCGCGTACGCGACGTGGGACTTCGGCGGGAAGCCCGGTGCCAAGGATCTCTCGGGGCTCGTCTACATCGACGGCGGCAGCGGCCCGACGCCGGTGACGCCCGAGGCCGCGACCCAGTCGCTGCAAGCGCTCGAGAGCGGCTCCCCGTGGTTGACGTTCGGCGGGATCACCGCTCCCTACACGGGGCTCTTCAACCTGGTCGGCTCCACCACCGTGCACGAGCAGCCCAACGAGCCGTCGCTGCTCCAGACGTGGCCCGTCCTGCCCGCGAACCTCAAGCCACCGGTGCCCACCACCAGCGTGGCCTCGTACGGCTTCGCGCTCGACGTGAAGACCTCTCCCCCGGGGCTCGCCGCCGCGCAGGCGCATCTCGGCGAGCTCGCAGCCAGCGGCGATCCGCGCGGCTGGGATCGTGCCGGCGCACTCACGCCGATCCAGCGCTACGCCGACATGTTCTCGGGAACGGGCCTCGAGAGCCACGACGGGACCGCCTGGTACCACCCGCAGCGGCTGACGATCGACAGCGGCGCGGTCGCAGCCGGCAACGCGAACCCGACGCAAGCCGTGCTCGACGTCGAGGCGACCCACGGCCGCGACCTCCCGAAGTCGCTGCGCATCTACGCGTTCGGCGCTTCGCTCGGCGGCACCCGGGTGCTCGACGCGGCCCGGCTCCTCGCCGAGCAGTCCGCGATCCCGAGCAGCCACCTCACGCTCGTCGACCGTCACGACACGTACTCCCACAACGATCCGTCGTCGGCCGCGCCGAAGAACGACTTCCTCCAGAACCTCACTCCGTTCCTGCACAAGATCGCCGCGTAGGACACCCGCTCCGGTGGCATGATCGCCGGATGGCCGACGCTCCGTGGCAGGGCGACGCGTGCTCGCTCGTCGACGCGTTCCGCGCCGGTGACCGCTCACCACTCGAAGAGCTCGACGCGACATTGGCGGCGATCGACGCCAGCGACCTGAACGCGTTCGCGTTCGTCGACGCGGAGCGCGCGCGGGCAGGGACGGCCACCGCGGACATCACGAGGCCCTTCGGTGGGGTGCCGACGGCCATCAAGGAGCTCGAACCGCTCGCGGGCTGGCCGCACACCGAGGCGTCGCTCGTGTTCCGCGATCGCGTCGCCGACTACACCACCGTCCAGGTGCAGCGACTGCTGGATGGTGGCGGGGCGATCCCGCTCGGGCAGACGACGGCGAGCGAGTTCGGCGGGCTCAACGTGAGCGTCACCCGGCTCCATGGCGTCACGCACAACCCGTGGCAGCACGGCCGGACATCGGGGGGATCCTCCGGTGGCTCGGCGACCGCGGTCGCCGGGGGGCTCGTGACCCTCGCCACCGGTGGCGACGGCGGCGGCTCGATCCGCATCCCGGCCGGCTACACCGGCCTGGTCGGCATGAAGGGCACGTTCGGCCGCATCCCACGGAGCCCGCACGCCTACATGCGGCCCAACACGGTCGTGCTCGGGAACCTCGCGCGCTCGGTGCGCGACGCGGCGCGGTACTACGACGTCTGCGGTGGCTACGACGCGGCCGATCCGACGAGCCTGCCGAAGCACCCGGGGTACGAGGCCGCTCTGGGGACGCACGATCTCCGGAGCATGCGGGTCGCCGTCGTGCCGTCGCTCGGCGGGGTGCCCCTCGATCCGGGTGTCGAGGACCACCTGCGCGCGGAAGCCAAGGCGCTGATCGCCGCGACCGGCATGGTCGAGGTCGATCTCGACATCGACATGCCGAACATGACCGCCCAATGGATGATCGGCAACATGGCGACCCTGCTCGCCGACCTCGATCGCCGGTGGCCGGCGTGCGCGACCGACATGACGCCCGACGTCGCGCTCGGTCTCTTCATGGCCCAGTCGCTCTACAACCTTCACACCGCGGCAGTGGCCGAGTCGCTGCGCGTCCGCGCGAACGAGGTCATGGCCGCTGCGTTCGACACGGTCGACTTCGTGATCGCCGCGACCAATCCGGGGCCGGCGTTTCCCGCCGAATCGGAGCAGAGCAGCCGCGAGAAGAGCTTCATCGACTGGGCGAAGTCGAGCGCGGCAGCGACCTACGCGTTCCGCGCCGTCCTCTTCGCCACGCGTCTCGCGAGCGTCCTCGCGCCGAAGCTCCCCAGCCTGCTGCTCGAGCAGGCTGCGCAGCGCTTCCCCGAGCTCGTCAACATGGGGGGACTGACGATCGTGTCGAACATCTGCGGCAACCCGGCGATCTCGATTCCCGCCGGCACGATCGGCGGTCTTCCGATCGGGATGCAGGTGCTGGCCCGGCACCACGCCGATGAGCTGCTCTTCGAGGTCGCGCTCGCGGTCGAGCGGGAACGCCCGTGGCCGCTCGTGGCTCCCGGTCGGCAGGAGCAGCCGCGCTGACCGACGCCATCCCGGGAGAGGTTGCTAACCTCAGTCGTCTTGTTCCGCAACATCCGCAACATCCGCAACATCCGCCGCGTCGCGGTCGCGAGCCTCCTGGTCGTGGGGGGCGTCGCTGGCCCCGCGTCCCGAGCCGGCGCCGACCCTATCGGCGACAAGCAGGCCCAGGCCGCGCAGCTCCAGGACGACATCGAGTCGACGAACGAGCAGCTCAGCGCGCTCGGGGAGCGCTACAACGGCGCACTGCTGCGCCTCGAGGCGCGCCGAGCCGACCTCGCGGCCGTGGAGGCCGAGCTCACCGCAACCCAGGCCGAGGTCGACGCCACCCGCGCGCTCGTGAACGAGCGCGCGGCCTCGGTGTACCGCCGGGCGCTGACCGGTCAGTCCCTCGATTCGTTCGACTACTCCGACTCGAGACACCTCGTCCTGCGCAAGCACTACGCGTCCGTGCAAGCCCAACGCGACGACGACCTGCTGCGGAAGCTCGACGACCAGAAGGCGACGCTCTCCGATCAGCGCGCCGCGGCCGAGAGGGCGCGCGCGGCTGCCGACGCCGAGCGCCAGAAGATCGAGGGCATGAAGGCGCAGCTCGAGTCGACGAGCGCGAAGCAGCGCGCACTCCTCGACCAGGTGCAGGGCGAGCTCGCCCAGCTCGTCGCCGAGGAGCTCGCGCGACGCCAGGCCGAAGCCGCCGCGATCGCCCACGGCAAGCTCGCCGGGGGCGACGGGGATCCGAACCTCGCGCCGCCCGGTCCGGCAGCCACTCGAGCGCTTGCGTTCGCCGAAGCGCAGATGAGCAAGACCTACGTCTACGCGGCCGACGGCCCCGATCACTTCGACTGCTCGGGCCTCACCATGGCCGCGTACCGGTCGGCCGGGGTGTCACTCCCCCATTACTCCGGCGCGCAGTACGCGGCGCTCCCGCACGTCCCGCTCGACCACGTCATGCCCGGCGACCTCATCTTCTGGGGCAACAACGCGAGCGTGCACGTCGCGCTGTACTACGGCGACGCGCGCATCCTGGAGTCGGGTGGGTCGGGCCACAACGTCCACATCGGCCCGATCTGGGGCCACCCCATGGGAGCAGCACGCGTCCTGCAATGAGCCCGCGCGAGCGACCGTCGCGCTGACGGCTAGCCGAACGTCTCGCCCGAGAGCGAGTACGACGTCGAGCCGTCGGGCCCGACGGGCAGGTCACCGGCGATCGTGATCCGCTGCATCGATCGCGGCATGCCCGGCGGGATGTCGGTCGGCGCGAGGTGACACGTCGCGCGGTTGTCCCAGAACGCGATGCTGTCGGGCTCCCACCGGAACCGACACGTGAACGACGGGTCCGCGATGTGCTCGTAGAGCATCGCCAAGAGGTGCCTCCCCTCTCGGCGGGAGAGCTCAACGATGTGGCTCGTGAAGTTGGAGTTCACGAACAACGCCTTCTCGCCCGACTCCGGGTGGACGCGCACCACCGGGTGTACCGAACGGATGTCCTTCGACTGGAACTGCTCCTTCAGCGCGCCGGAGAGCTCGCCGCGCGCGAGCGGCAGGAAGTTGTGGTGCACCGCGTGCAGCTCGTCGCACAAGCGCTGCAGCGGCTCCGACAGGCGCTCGTAGGCGACCACGAGGTTCGTCCACTGCGTGTCCCCGCCGTACGGCGGGATCACCACGCCGCGCAGGATCGAGCCCATCGGTGGGTTCGGGACGAACGTGACGTCGGTGTGCCAGCGACTCTCCACGCTCACGCCGCGCCCGCTCTTCTGCTGCTCGTTGTCGCCGATCGCCTTGCTGTCGAGCAGCAGGATCTCGGGGTGGTCGGGGAACATCGCCGGCAGCGTGGGGTGCGCGGGGGTGACGTCCCCGAACAGCCGCCCGAACGCGACGTGCTGGTCCTGGGTGATGGGCTGGTCGCGGAAGAACACGACCTTCCACTCGATCAGCGCCGAGCGGATCTCGGCGACGACGCCGGGATCGAGCGGGTTCGTGAGGTCGACGCCGTCGATCTCGGCTCCGATGTGGCCCGACATCGGGCGGACGTCGATCGCAGTGGTAGTCGTCATCGACGAATGGTACCGATTCCGACCCCTGGCATCGATCAACCCGCTCGCGGGCCACGCGGGCCCGCGTCGGGGTGGAGCCGCTCGACCGCAGCGCCTTCAGAGCGTCGCGTAGAGGACGATCAGCGCGACCGGGATGATGATGTCGCACCAGAAGACCAGCCCGGCGTTCCCCGGTGCGAAGTCCTTGGTCTGGATCATCTGACGGACGTGACCAACCGCGGCGCCGAGCATGAACACCGAGAAGGCGACGATCGTCGCGAGCCAGAACCCCCGGTGATACGACGACGCCATCGAGCCCAGGACGCCGTACGAGACGTCGGCGAGCCCCACCTCCCACTGGAACGGGCTCGGCGCCCACCCGATCGACCCTGCCACCCGCGGACCGAAGAACATGTGGCCCGAGCCGGTCATGAGGCCGTTGACGCCCACGAGCCACGTGAGCGCGTCGACCAGCACATCGCGCTGCGACACGTCGCCGTCGGCCAGCAGGCGGACGCCGATCGAGATCGCAAACCCGACGATGCCGACGATCACGATGTTTGCCATCAAGAGCTTGGCGAGCTTTGCCACGGTGGCTTCCCTCTCTTCCCGGTATTGGTTGCGTGCGGCGCCGTGACGCACCTGACCGGCTCGGCGACCCGCCCGGGAGTTCACCACACCCGTGCCCCGAGTCGGTCACTCGAGCCCGTCGACCGGCGAGTTGTCGTCGACGACTGGCCGGACTTTCGCAAGATCAGTCAGGGGGGCGAACAGGAGACTCGCCGACACCCATCGTGATGTAGAGGAACTCGAGCACCGACTCCAACCGGTCGTCGCTCACTCCGGCGGGATTGACGAGGTGCTCGATCCCGAGCCCGGTGAAGAGCAATTCCGAGATCATCGCGAGCGACGTGATCGGGAACGGCGGGGTCTCGTTGCGCCGCGAGTACTGCTGCTCGATGATCCGCGCCACGCTCTCCTGGGCCCGCTGTGAGCTCTCGACCAGCTTCTCGCGGGCGTCGGGGTTACGGGCCGCGTAGAGCACGAACTCGAGGTAGAGCGCGGTCCATTGATCGTCCCAGACCAGCTGGTCGATGAGATCGCGCACCTCCGGCATCTGGTCGATCGTGATGTCGGACATCGCCTCGAGCCCCGCGCTGAACGCGACGAACTGACGGTCAATGCGGTCGTCGAGCAGCGCGACGAACAGGTCCTCTTTGCTCGTGAAGTTCGAGTACACGGCGCCCTTGGTGAAACCAGCTGCGGACGCAACTTCGTCGAGCGAGGAGCCGTGGAAGCCGTTCCGCGCGAAGACGACCGCCGCAGCCTCCAAGAGGTGCTCCCGGGTCATGGCCCGCCGGCGTTCGGGCGTCAGCGGTTCGAGGCTCATCGTGGAAGCCCTTGAGATACTCGAAGAGATGCGCGATACTCTATGGTATGAGAGATTCGGAATGGCATCATATCCACCGCAGCGTACCGGGTACCAGCGAGCAGGAAGCGCGCACGTGGCTCCGGCAACGCCAGGCGTGGGGCCACCGCCTCCGAGAGCTGGAACGCGGTGGGGGCCCCGGCCCTTTGGTCCCCACGGCGGTGGCGG
>JBBDWT010000041.1:13924-42881 GCA_040902705.1 Acidimicrobiia bacterium
CACGGCGGTCGCGGCCCGAGCGGCGATCCGGCGATGACCGGGCCCGTTCTCACCGTCGAAGCCGTCCGCAAGTCGTACCGCGACACCGTGGCCCTCGACGGCGTGAACCTCGTGGTCGGTGCCGGGAACATCGTTGCGCTCCTCGGACCCAACGGCGCCGGAAAGACGTCGTTGGTCTCGATCATCGCCGGGTTGCGTCGTCCCGACTCGGGCCAGGTGCGCGTCTGCGGCGTCGATGTGGTCGCGCACCCGCGACGCGCGCAACCGCTCGTCGGCCTCGCGCCTCAGGACACCGGCGTCTATCTGCCCCTCACCGTTCGCGACAACTTGCGCTTCTTCGGTGGGCTCGCCGGCCTGAGCGGGCGCGCGTTGCGCGACCGAATCGACGAACTTGCGCACTCGCTCGGCCTCGCGACCTTGCTCGACCGACGAGCAGGTGAGCTCTCGGGCGGAGAGCGTCGACGACTGCACACCGCGCTCGCGCTGGTGCATCGACCGGCACTCGTGCTGCTCGACGAGCCGACGGTAGGTGCCGACGTTCGGACGCGCGCGGAGATACTCGCGCTTGTCCGTGCCGCCGCCGAAGCTGGCGCCGCAGTGGTGTACTCGACGCACTACTTGCACGAGGTCGAGGAGCTGAACGCGTCAGTCACGTTCATCGACCGCGGCCGGGTTGTCGCGCATGGCAGCCTCGACAATCTCCTGCGTGCCCACGGATCCTCCGCGCTCGAGCTCACGTTCGATGGTGAGGTGCCAGCCCAGGCGGTGACCGACTGTGCCACGGTGCACGGCAGCACGGGGCGGATCCCCGCGACCGACCCGGCCGCGGTCGCCGCGGAGCTCCTCCCCCGCCTCGGATCGCAGACGACAGCACTGCGCTCGATCCAGGTGATCCACCCGAGCCTCGAATCCGTGTTCCTCAGCGTGACGGGCAGGGAGTTCGCCCAACAAGCGGTCGAGGCCGCCGCATGAGCTCACTGCGACGCATCGGCGTCATCGTCGCCCACGAGCTCCGGCTGGCGCGCCGTGACCCGACTCCGGTCATGGTCCTCGTGCTCTTCCCGCTCGTCACCATGGCCTTCCTCGAGCCGGCCTTCCGACCGGCCCTCGTCGAAGCCGGCCACGTCGGCGCGAGCGGCGCCGAGCAGGTGGTTCCCGGGCAGGCCACGATGAGCGCCTTCTTCATCGTGTCGCTCGTCACCTTCGCCTTCTTCGCCGAGTACGGCTGGGGGACGTGGGATCGCCTCCGCGTGAGCCGGGCAACGTCGATCGAAATCGTCGTCGGCAAGACGATCCCCCGATTCGCGATGGTGCTCGCACAGTTCGTCCTGGTCTTCGCGTTCGGCTTCGCCGTCTTCGACTTCGAGATCCGCGGTGACTCCCTCGCGCTCGTCCCACTCGTCGTCGCGTTCTCCTGCTGTCTCGTGATGCTCGGCGTCGCAATCACGGCCATCTGCCACTCCGCACAGCAAGCACAAGCCTGGGCGATCATCGGCATGGTCCTCTTCGGCGCGATCGGCGGCGCGCTCGTGCCCTTCGATGTCCTCCCCAACTGGGCCCGCACCATCGCGCCCGTCACCCCGACGTACTGGGCGATGCGCGGCTTCCGCTCCGTGATCCTCGCCGGGGACGGCCTCGAAGCCGTCGCCGCGCCGATCGCGGTCCTCCTCGCAATGACCGCTGGCGCCATTGTGCTGGCGATGCTGCGCTTCCGGTTCGACCAGCACAAGGCGGGCTGGATCTGATCGCTGCGGCATGGGCCACGCGCTCCGATCACAGGATGGAGCTTCGGCCACCACCGCGAGCTATCACCCTCCTTTGGGTGCCCACGTCTCCGTGGAGTCGCTGAAGGAGGACGTGGCAGCGGCTTGCTGGCTAGGTATCCGGGACGGGGTCGGTTGGGCCCCGCGCGCGTATCCGCTCGACCACTTGCTCGGCTGCGCGGCGGATCCTCGAAGACGTCCCAGTGGTGGTGCCAGTGACCGTCATCGTGACGATGACATCGGGGGCGGCTCGGTCGACTGTGCTCATCTCGAAGAGGCCGTCGTCATTGCGCTCGGGTCGAACCGCAGGGGCCAGCTGCTCGAGCTCGTCGGCTTCGCGCAGCCGGCGCTCGAGCTCATCGCCTGACGCGACTGCGACTGCGACGTCGAGCCGTTGAGATGCGCCCGCCGAGCAGCCGCCGCGACCCGCGCAACGACGTGATGACCGGCATGGCGACCGCGACGTTCCCCGACGGCTCGATCCCCGAACCCATCGACGTCGCGCGCATCGCCGCCAATCCCTTCGCAGCCGGGCAGGAGACGACCGTGCGTCTCTTCGGCACGGCGCTCCAGCGCATCGGCGACGACCAGGGGCTCCAGCGGCTGCTGCGCGAGCAGCGTGAGCACATCCCGAACTTCGTCGAGGAGTGCCTGCGAATGGAGAGCCCGGTGAAGGGTGACTTCCGGCTCGCGCGCGTGACGACGGAGCTCGGCGGCGTCAAGATCCCCGCGGGAACCACCCTCATGATCGTCAACGGAGCCGCGAACCGCGATCCCGGCCGCTTCGAGCATCCCACCGACTTTCAAGTCGACCGCGCCAACGCGCGCCATCACCTCGCGTTCGGCCAGGGCATCCACACCTGCCCCGGTTCCCCGCTCGCGCGCGCCGAGGGACGCATCACCATCGAGCGACTGCTCGACCGGATGGACAACATCAGCATCTCCGAGAAGGAGCACGGCCCCGCAGGCGCCCGCCGCTACGACTACGTGCCGACGTACATCCTCCGCGGTGTCAGCCGTCTGAACCTCGAGTTCGAAAGGTCGGGATGATCTTTGGCAGGTCGAACGTGGTGCGAATGCCCGGAGCCGCGTCGCACACGGTCGGGACCGCGTTGACGGCGGGGTGGGCGGTGAAGCCGGGCGAGACCTGCGGGTAGCGCTCGGGCTCGACGGGAAACCGGATCGCGACGTCGAGCGGCGTGTCGCCGAGGACCTGGACCCGCCAGCCCGTCTCGCGCAGATCCCACGCCGGTTCGACCTCGGTGGTGACGTACCAGTTCGCGTGGAACTGCACGAGGGGCTTGCCACCCCGGAGCCCGCCCACGTACGGGCGCTGCGCGGCGACGGTCCCGGCCGTGACCGTACCGGCGGCGATCTCGACGTCGCGGGTGGCCACGGCGACCTCGCCGCCGGTCTCGATCGAGTCGATCGGCAGGCCGATGGCGTCGGCGAGCAGCGACAGCGACGGGCCGAAGGCCTGGGCCAGGTGGCCGAAGCGCCGGGGGTCGAACTTCGCCGGGTCACCGCCGAAGCCCATGAGCTCGAACAGCATCTCGGGCGAGTTGCGCGACGACATGTCGGCAAACTCGTCGATCTGCAGCAGCTCGAGGCTACGTTGCATCGACAGCAACACGATCGGCAGCGCCTCCGAGATGAACCCAGGGCTGCTGCCGGTCGAGTGGATCGACGTTCCGCCCTTCGTGCACGCCTGCTCGACCCGCGTGCGGACGGCGGGGTCCATGCTCGCCGGCCGGCAGAACTCGCCGCGGGTCGTCACGATGTTGGCACCCGACTCGAGGATCCGGCACACGTCGTCGACGTCACAGCCCTGCGGCATGTACAGGACGCAGTCGGCGCCCATAGAGAGGATGTCGTCGATCGCGGCCGTCGCGACGACGCCGGTGGTCCCGGCGCCGCAGAGCTCCCCCGCGTCCTTGCCGACCTTGTCGGCCGAGTGCACGTGCAGCCCGACGAGCTCGAGGTGCGGGTGGTCGATCACCGCCCGCAGCGACTTCGTCCCGATGTTCCCGGTCGCCCACTGGACGACGCGGTACGTCTTCGTGCTCATGTGGCCTCGCTACGAGGGAGCTGTCGCACGCTAGATGTACATGCCGCCGTTGACCCCGACGATCTGGCCGGTGATGTAGCTGCCTCCGTCGGAGCAGAGGTACGAGCACGCCGCGGCGATGTCCTCCGGCGTGCCCGCTCGTCCCAGCGGGACCATCGGACCCACGACGTCGACACCCGGGAAGTCGCCGGCGGCCTCGGCCGCGCGCGCCATCGGGGTGTCCACGAGGCTCGGCGCGATCGTGTTGGCTGTGATGCCGTTGCGGGCGAGCTCGACCGCCAGCGACTTGGTGAGCGCGATGACGCCGCCCTTCGACGCGGCATAGTGCGCCATGTTCGGTGCACCCGACTGGGCGCTCGACGACGAGATGGTCACGATGCGGCCCCAGCCGGCGGCGAGCATGTCGGGGATCGCCGCTTGGACGCAGCTGAACGTGCCGGTGAGGTTGACCGCGACGATCCGATCCCACGTGTCCGGCTCGATGTCGAGCACTGCGTCGAATGACTCGACACCGGCGCTCGTGACCAGGATCCCGATCGACCCGAGCTCGGAGCGGACCTGCGCGAACGCGCGGTGCACCGATCCCCTCTCGGCGACGTCGACCTCGACGGCCAGCACCTTGGCACCGTCGCCCTCGAGCGCAGCCGCCGCGTCCGCCGCGGCGTCGCCGTTGCGGTCGAGGATCGCGACGTCGTGGCCGTCGCCGACGAGCCGGCGGGCGATGCCGAGCCCGATCCCAGAGGCGCCGCCGGTGACGACCGCGACCGGGCTCATCGGCCACCCTCCATCGGCGTGAACTCCAGGTGCAGCTTGGTCAGACCGCGGAGTACCCACGTCGGCTCGTAGTCGAAGCGGCGTGCGGACGGCGGCCCGTGATGCTCGTCGGACAACCGGATGTCTCGCATCCGGGCAAGGATGCGTTCGAGACCGATCCGTGCTTCCGCGCGGGCGAGCGGGCTGCCCGGGCAGGCGTGCGCTCCCCGACCGAACGCGATGTGGTCCATCGCGTTGGCCCGGTCGACGCGGAACTCCTCCGGACAGTCGAAGCGCCGCGGGTCGCGGTTCGCGGCACCGTTGAGGAGCATGACCGGAGTGCCCGCGGCGACGTCGACACCGCCGATCGTCGTCGCGGTGCGCGTCAGGCGGAAGTCGGTCTTCACCGGACTCTCGATGCGCAGCGTCTCTTCGACGAATCCCGGGATGAGGTCGTGGTTCTCCCGCAGCTCGTCTTGGAGCTCGGGGTTCTCGGCGAGGTACTTCAGTGCGGCGGCGAGCAGACGGGCGGTCGTCTCCTGACCGGCGGCGAACAAGAAGGTTGCCGTCCGCACCACCGCGGTCACGTCGGGTGTGCTCCCGTCCGGGTATGTCGCCAGCGCGAGGTCGGTCAACACGTCCTTGCGCGGCGTCCGTCGCCGGTCCTCGATGTACTCCGCGAACCAGGCGTCGAGCCACCCGAGCGCGTTGAGCTCGGGCCCGCTCGGCTCGTCCGCACCGATCCCGCCCGGGGTGACGCTGAGGCCGAAGCCTTCGCGGAACCGCTGATGGTCTTCTTCGGGAACACCCAGGAGATCCGCGACCACCAGCATCGCGAACGGCTGCGCGAACGCGCTGATGAACTCGCACTGGCCGTCGCCGCCGAGCTCGTCGAGCTGCTCGTCGACCAGGCGCCACATGAACGCCTCGTTGTCCTTGAGCCGCTTCGGTGTGATCAGGCGCATGAGCAACGCGCGCTCGCGAGTGTGCTCGGGCGCGTCCATCGTCACCATGTGCTCGTGCATCGGGAGCTGGTCGCGGTAGCGATCGATGATCGCGCCGACGTCGTCGCCCTCGAGCGGGACGGGAAAGGTTGCGTACGGCCCGACGACCGAGTTGCACGACGAGAACGCCGAGGGATCCCGGTAGATCTCGGCCGCCTCGTCGTAGCCCGTCACGGCCACCACGCCGAGGCGGTCGAGGGGCAGCACCGGGCACGCCGAGCGGAGCTGCTCGAAGTACGGGTACGGGTCCTCCACCAGCGACTCGTCGTTGAAGTAGTCGACGGACTCGACGTCGCTCATGGGCCTCCGCCTCTCGGATGCTGAGCACTCGCCCAGCGTGCTGAGCGAGTGCTTAGCATAGGGAGGATGGTCTCGCCACGGAGGATCGCCGGCCCCAACGCCAAGAACCGCTCGGTCCTCCTCGACGCGGCCGAGCAGCTCATGCTCGAAGAGGGCTACGCCGCCGTCAGCTCGCGGCGCGTCGGCGCGGCCGCAGGGCTGAAGCCGCAGCTCGTCCATTACTACTTCCGGACGATGGACGACCTCTTCCTCGAGGTGTTCCGTCGCCGAGCCGACGAAGGGCTGACGCGCCTCGCGCAGGCCCTGAGCTCGGACCGACCGCTGCGGGCGCTCTGGGAGCATGCGACCGACGCCCGAGGCACCGCCCTCACCACGGAGTTCGCCGCGCTCGCGAACCACCGCAAGGAGATTCGAGCCGAGATCGCCCGCTACGCCGAGGCATTCCGCGCGCAGCAGACCGCAGGTCTGGCGAGCGCGCTGCATCGGCACGGGATCGACCCGGCGACCGTGCCCCCGATCGTGCTCTCGGTCCTACTGACCAGCGTGTCCGTCGTGCTGGTGATGGAACAGGCGCTCGGGATGGAATCCGGTCATGCCGACACGATCCGGCTCGTCGAGTCGTACCTCAGCGAGCTCGAACCGGAGTCACGCGACTGATCGATCCACGAGCTCCGCGGGTCGGACACCGGCACGATGCCTCGCCCTGCTCGTCCCCGGGCGTCACGCCCGCGGTGACGTGGTGAACAGGTCATGGGAGGTCGTGGGTGCAAGCCGCAGACAACACTCCTGCGGCTCTGTGGGCGATGCAGGCTTCGAACCTGCGACCTCTGCCGTGTGAACGGAATGCCCGGCGTCAGTGCACATCCCCTGCTGACCGTTTCGGCAGGTCAGAGGGACGTTACCGGTCATCGACGGAGCGCGGCGGACACCCGATTCGTGCACGATTCTGGGATTCTGGGTCGCGCGCTCGCCGGCGCACAGGAGAGGACAATTCGCGACTCCGTGTGATGTCGTGCCTCTCGTTCAGACCTCGACGACGACAAGCACGATCCTCGGGTAACGCTCCGACGAGTGTCAACGCGGGTCTGAGGTCAGCTGCGTCGCGAACGGGACCAGCTCGGTACTGGACCCCTCCGGCGAATGCGATGATCACCGCGATGGAGACCGACGCGTAGAGACCGACCTGCGGATCCACACCCGCGATGAGCGAGAACGAGATCGCTTCCGGGATCAACGCCAGCGCGACGACGAGGCCGGCGAGAACATCGGCTCGCGGGTTCGAGCACCACTCCTTCTTGAGCCCGCCGAAACGGGCACGGGAACGCAGAGATCCAGAGAACATTCACGTCTTTCTGGTCGGCATCGGTCGATCGGGGGGCCGTCGACCGGCGGGTTCATCACCGTCCGGGCACACCACGTCGGCCAGCAGGCTCTCGTGGACTCGATCGGTGGTGTTGCTCGAAGTATTGAAGGCGCGAGCCGGTCCGCGACTCAGATCTCGACGACGACGGGGACGATCATCGGTCGGCGTCTCGTGCGTTGCTTGACGAAGCGCCCGGCGGCGCTTCGGATGACCTTCTGGAGCGCTTCGATGTCGATCGCTGTTCCGCGGTCGGTGGCATGCTCGAGCGCTTCGGCGATTGCGGTGGTGCACTCGTCGATGAGTCCGCTGGTGTCGCTCTCGCTGATCCAACCGCGCGAGATGACTTCTGGCGTCGAGATGATCTCGTGGGCCTTGACGTCGACGGCGACGAAGATGACGACGATGCCGTCTTCGGAGAGGACTCGACGATCGCGGAGGACGCCGTGGCCGATGTCGCCGACGCCGGAGCCGTCGACGTAGAGGTAGCCCGATGGGACCGTCCCCGCCTTGCGGATCCCTTTATCGGTGAGCACGAGCTGATCGCCGTCTTCGCACAGGTTGATGCGGTTCTTGGGGATCCCCATCTGCTCGGCGAGGCGCGCGTGGCTCACGAGGTGGTGGTACTCGCCGTGCACCGGCGTGAACCATTCCGGACGCGCGATCGAGAGGACAGTCTTGAGCTCCTCTTGCTTGGCATGTCCGGTGGCGTGGACGTCTTCGAGGCCGGAGTGCACGACGTCGACGCCGATGCGGAACAACGCGTCGATCACCTTGGTGACGTCCATCTCGTTGCCCGGGATCGGATGCGACGAGAGCACGACCGTGTCGTGCTCGGTGAGCGTGAGCCACTTGCTCTCTTTGGCGGCCATCCGTGAGAGCGCCGACATCGGCTCGCCCTGCGAACCGGTGGAGATCACGCAGACCTCACCCGGAGAAAAGTCAGCCACATCGTTGATGTCGAACAGCTTGTTCGCCGGGATCTGCAGGACGCCGAGGTCGAGCGCGAGGCGGACGTTCTTCTTCATCGAGAGGCCGAGGGTCGCCACGACCCGCCCCTGGTCGATGGCGGCGTCGGCGATCTGTTGGATGCGATGGATGTGGCTGGCGAAGCAGGCGGTGACGATCCGCCGACCCGCGTGCGCGGCGAAGACCTCGCGCAGCACCTTCCCGACCGAGGTCTCCGAACGCGAGTGTCCGTGCTGATCCGCGTTGGTCGAGTCGGCGAGGAGCAGTCGGATGCCTTCGTGCTTGGCGATCGCGCCCATCGTCGCGAGGTCGGTCAGCCGACCGTCGACCGGGTTCAGATCGATCTTGAAGTCCCCGGTGTGGAGGATCGTGCCTTGGGGTGTGTGGAACGCGGTCGCGAACCCGTTCGGCACCGAGTGCGCGACCGGGATGAACTCGCAATCGAACGGGCCGAACTGGCGTCGCTCGCCGTCGACGACCGGGATGAGCTCGGTGCGATCGAGGAGCCCTGCTTCCTCGATGCGGTTCCGGGCGAGACCGAGTGCGAGCGACGAGCCGATGATCGGGAACGAGCAGTCGCGCAGCAGGTAGGAGAGCCCACCGGTGTGGTCCTCGTGTCCATGGGTGACGAGGCAACCCTCGATCCGCTTCTTGTTCTCCCGCAGGTACGTGAAGTCGGGGAGGACGAGGTCGACGCCGAGCATGTCGGCGTCGGGGAACATGAGCCCACAATCGAGGAGCATGATCCGGTCGTCGATCTCGATGGCGGCGCAGTTGCGGCCGATCTCGCCGAGGCCGCCCAGAAACGTGATGGTGACAGGGGAAGCGATCCCCCACCCTACCGTGACGTAAGGGTTGAGTTCCGATCGTAGGTGCTCACCGTTGGAAACGGATCCGACCGCCACCGCGTGCACGATGTCGAGCGAGCTCCTCGGCGTCGCAGTCTGCGCAGAGGATGTGCTCGCCGATCCCCGTCACCGACAGCTGGGTGCCACGGGACTTCTCGACGAGCGCGTCCACGAACACCAGCACCTCCGCGCTGCCGCACGACATGCACGAAGCTCCGGGCTTGCGAGCCCAGGTGAACTCACACGCCTCGCAGGTGATGACCAGGAGCTCACCATCTCTCACTCCCCGCAGTCGCTCCTCCTCGCCACAGCTCGCGCAGCGAATGGTGATCGGCATGGGCGAGAGTCTACCTTTACGTCACGGTAGGCTTCTTGGATGGACCCCGGGTGGCGGATCTCTCGCGAGGCAGAGCGCCGACGGACGTTCGCGATCATCTCGCACCCCGATGCCGGCAAGACGACCCTCACCGAGAAGTTTCTCCTCTACGGCGGCGCCGTTGCCGAAGCAGGCGCCGTCCGTGCCCGTCGAGGCGCACGAGCGACGACCAGCGACTGGATGGAGCTCGAACGAACCCGCGGCATCTCGATCAGCTCGACCGTCCTACAGTTCGAGTACGCGGGTCATGTCGTCAACCTGCTCGACACGCCGGGACACCGCGACTTCTCCGAAGATACCTACCGCACGCTGGCGGCGGTGGATGCGGCGATCATCGTGCTCGACACTGCCAAGGGCATCGAGCCGCAGACGCTGAAGCTGTTCGAGGTGAGCCGGCAGCGACAGATCCCGGTCCTGACCTTCCTGAACAAATACGACCGTCCCGGACGCGAGCCGCTCGAGCTGCTCGACGAGACCGAGCGAGTCATCGGCCTACGCCCGACCCCGGTCACATGGCCCGTCGGCATACCCGGGGACTTCCGCGGCATCATCGACCGCCGCGACGGCACATACATCCGTATGCAGCGCAGCGCGCACGGAGCAACCGCCGCAGCCGAAGAGGTGATCGGTTCCGAGGACGCCGCGAACATCGAAGGTCTGACCTGGGACCACGCGCGTGAAGAATGCGCGCTCCTGGACGCCGTCGGCGCGAACCTCGACGTCCCGTCATTCCTCCGCGGCGAGACCACTCCCCTGTTCGTCGGCTCCGCGCTCACGAACTTCGGCGTCCGCCAGCTGCTCGACGCAGTCGTACAGCTCGCGCCTGCCCCATCGCCTCGGCTCGACGTCGACGGCCGCCCACGCGATCTCGAGAGCCCGTTCTCCGGTGTCGTATTCAAGATCCAGGCGAACATGAACCCTTCGCATCGAGACCGCGTCGCGTTCTTGCGCGTCTGCTCGGGCCACTTCGAACGAGGCGTCACCTTGACCCAGACCCGTACCGGCCGCCCATTCGGCACCAAGTTCGCGACGAGTCACTTCGGTTCCGAGCGCGGTGCAATCGATGACGCGTGGCCGGGCGATGTCATCGGCCTCGTGAACGCCAGCGACCTCCACGTCGGAGACACGCTCTACGCCGAGGACGAGGTGGAGTTCCCCGCGATCCCTCCGTTCGCGCCCGAGATCTTCGCTCGCGTCAGCGCGGTCGACACGACTCGGAGCAAGCGGTTCCGCCGAGGACTCGACGAGCTTGCCGATGAAGGCGTGGTTCAGCTGCTCTACCGCACCGACATCGTCGACGCCCGTCCCCTCGTCGGCGCCGTCGGCGCGCTCCAGCTCGAGGTGCTCACGCACCGAATGGCCACGGAGTACGGCGCGAACATCCACGTCGCACCGACCCAGCACACGATCGCGCGTCGCACCGACGCCGAGACGGCGGAGTCGTTGCGATCGATCTCGGGTGTCGACGTCTACCAGAGGCGTGACGGAGCCCTCCTTGCTCTCTTCTCGAGCCAGGCGTGGCTCGACCGGCTGCTGCATGACAAGCCTCAGCTCGTCCTCGAGCCAGTCATCGCCGCGTGACAGAGTCGTCCACGACCCCGGAGGTCCCCCGATGACCGACACGATGCACCAGATCGGCGAGGTCGCCGACACCGTCGGCCTCTCGCTGCGCACCATCCGTTACTACGACGAGGTCGGCATCGTCGTCCCGTCCGGCCGCTCCCCGGGTGGGTACCGCCTCTACACCGACACCGACATCGAGCGGCTCGCCTTCGTCAAGGATCTCAAACCACTCGACTTCAGCCTCGACGAGATCCGCGACCTCCTCGCGACCATCGACGCGCTCGAAAGCCCGAAGACCGCCAACGCTCACACCACGGAGCGCCTCGCGCTCTTCGCCGCACTCGGCGAGCAACGATGCGAGGACCTTCGAGCGCAGCTCCGAGCCGCCGAACGCATCGTTGACGCGCTGAGATCGCGCAAGGCAGCACGCCGTCGAACAGCCCAACGCTGACGAGGTCACCGGCATAGCGATCCTGAACATGCTGCATCGCCGCGCCACCGCCTGACAACAGTGCCCGAGTGCCGTCCCTAGTTCTGGGTGGGTTCAGGCGTCCACGAGGTCGACGCGAACCGTCGGCCGATGGAAGGTCTCGACCACCAGCGCGTGGCCATCGATCCATGCTCGGCGGAGTGGAAGCCAGGCACCGAACGCGATCGCTTGGCCGAGATCCTGTCGTGGCGAGCACCGCTGGAACCGCGATCGTGCCAGGTCGAACAGCCATCGCGACTGTGCCGTCAGCACCTGGGTGACCTCGGCGCTGACTCGTTCGCCGATCCGATCGACGGTGGAGAGCGGGGCTCCGGCCCGGTCACGGCACTCACGTTCATGCATCGTGCGCAGCCTGGCGGATGGATGTTGCGGTTTGGTTGCGCCCTCACGCGGATTGCGACCTGAGGAGTCGCTCGTAGTCCGTGCGCCGAACCGGGCCGCTGGAGATCGTCCCGTCGCCGATCGGTACTTGCACCGGTTCGCCGCCGACGCGGAACCGCACGCGCTCCACACCTGCGACCGCGGTCGCCGTGAGCACCAGCTGGCCGATGGCCTGGATCTCGTCCGGGCCTGCGCCGCGCACGGTCCGCCCGAGCTCGATCGTCAGCAGGCCGCCCTTCTGGCGAACCGCACCGATCCCCGCCCCGGCAGGGATCGCGGTCGACAGCCCCTCCGCGGTCTCCGATGCCGTCGGTCCCTCGAGCAGGGATTCCAGCGCGACCCGTGGGACGAGCGGTGGGTCGACCGCGCGCTCGACGAGCACGAGGCCGTCGCCGTCGACCAGCGCCACCGGGAAGGCGACGGGGCCGTTCAGGGTGGTCGTCGGACTCGGCGACGTCGTGGACGCCAGCAGCTGGAACGGCACATCGGCTCGATCTATCGGATCCGGCCGTGACTGCTCGCTGACCCCGCACCCCGCCGAGCACACGACGACGGCTGTCACGATTGCCGCACGCCGCATCGCCTTGCCTGCCTTCATGCCGGCCTCCAGGGCAGCTCGACGACGAACCGCGCCCCCGGACCCTCCGGGCGGTCTTCGACGTGCACTGCGCCGCCATGGACCCGTGCGTGCTCGGCGACGAGGGCGAGGCCGAGGCCCGTCGAACCGTCGGCGACTCGCTGCCCACCCAGCGAGCCGCGATGGAAGCGATCGAAGATCGTGCTTCGCTGCGATACGGGGACTCCTGGGCCGCCGTCGTCGACCTCGATCCGGACCCAGTCTCCTCGCCGCCGCGCGCTGACCCCGACGGCGCCTCGGCCGTGGGTGCGCGCGTTCTCGAGCAAGTTCACGAGGATCCGTTCGACTCGCCGCTTGTCGAGCTCGAGCATCGTCTCGCTCACCTCCTGGTCGATCGCGACCACGAGGGGCTCGGTCCTGTATCTCGTCGTGACGTAGACGATCAGATCTCCGAGGCCGATCGGTTCGAGCTGGAGCGGATCGACATCGGCTTCGGCGCGGCTCAGCTCGAGGAGCTCTTGCACCATGTTCTTGAACCGTTCGACCTCGCCCACCATGAGCGTCACCGCCTCACGTACCCGCGGTGACGAGGCCGCCACGCCGCGCTGCACGACGTCGGCTGACGCAGCCAGGGTCGTCAAGGGCGATCGGAGCTCATGACTGACGTCGGACACGAACCGCGCATCGCGTTCGATCCGCTGCTCCAGAGCATCGGCCATGGAGTTGAACGACGAGACGACGCGCTCCAGGTCCGGGTCTGACTGCGAGTCGAGCCGCGCGGAGAGGTCACCGGTCGTGATCCTCGCGGCCGCCGTGCTCACGTCGTTCACGGGCCGGAGCGCGAGTCGGGCTACCCACGCACCCAGGAGCGCCGCCCCGACGGTGGTCGCGGCAGCGGCCGCGAGCAGTGAACCGCGGATCACGGACAACGTTCGGTCGAGCTCGGCGAGTGAGAACACCTGGAAGAATGCTCCATCGACTCCAGCAATCGGCACGCCGACGACGAGCGACGTCTGATCTCGGAAGTCGAAGCGCTGACGCCCGGCGTCGCCTGCCGCGACGAGTGCGCGCAGACGCGCGGGGATCGCGTGCTCACCCGCTCCGACTCCGGTGGTGTACCACTGGCCACCGAGCTGGAGGAGCGCCTGGCGGTCCTCACTCACCTCGAGGCCGCTGAGCACCTCCGCCGGCTGGTCGTCATTCGCCGCGAGACCGTCGCGCACCGCCCGCGCGTCGAGATATGTCTGACGGGTCGCGAGCCGCTCACGTTGCTCGAGCAGGTATCGCTGCGAGAGCACGTAGGTGGTGACTGCGAGCGCCGCCGCCATCGCGAGGGCTCCCAGCGCGAACACGGCTGCGACGCGTACCCGAAGACGACGGTGGGCTCTCGCACGCTCGCCCGTACCGCTCATGTCTTCAGCTTGTACCCGAGACCCCGGACCGTGACGACCAATGTGGGGTTCGTCGGATCCACCTCGACCTTGGTCCGGAGCCGGCGGATGTGCGCGTCGACGAGACGCGCGTCTCCGAAGTAGTCGTAGCCCCAGATCCGCTCGAGGAGCTGCTCACGGCTCAGCACGATGTCCGCGTGGAAGGCGAGCTCGCACAGCAGACGAAACTCGGTCTTGGTCAGGTCGATCTCCGCATCGGCTCGTCGGACGATCCCCGCATCGGGGAGGATCTCGAGAGATCCGAACACGTAGAGGTCGAGGGAGCTCCGCGCGGACTGCGTCCGCCGGAGGAGCGCTCGAATCCTGGCGGACAGCTCCTTCGGCGCGAAGGGCTTCGTCAGGTAGTCGTCGGCACCGGCCTCGAGCCCAGCCACGACGTCGTGCGTGTCGTCGCGTGCGGTGACGATGACGATCGGAACACCGCTCGATTTGCGGATCTCGCGGCACAGGTCGAAGCCGCTCATCCCTGGGAGCATGAGGTCGACGAGCACGACGTCAGCACGAGCGCTTGCACCCGAGCTGAGCGCGCTCTCGGCGTCGCCGGCCTCCTCGAGCTCGTACCCCTCGTCCTCGAGCGCGAGCCGCAACGCCTGTCGGATGCGCGCGTCGTCCTCGACTGCCAGCACACGGATTGTCACGCCCCGATTATCCCCGCTCGCCCCGGGCGTGAACCTCGTGGCCGGCTCGGATCTGAGGGCCCATCCGGAGGCGAGCGCCGAGCGCCATGCAGTCGCTCAGGCCCCGAAGCCCAGCCGATGTCCACGCCTGCATGTCACGGAGGTCGATCTCGACCGAAGGCTGCGGTACAGCAGTGCCTCCGGCTGCCCGAGCGGCATCGACGACGACGCGGGCGGCCTCTCCGTCCAGCACCCCTCGGACTCCGATCACCAAGGTGTCGCCGAACGACGCGATCCTCACACCGAACTCCGGCTGCGACGGCTGCGAGACGGCGGTCACCGCGCAGCAGCCTCGGAGACGGGGACCTGCACCCTGACGTTCGCGCACTGGTGTCCCCCCCGTCGCAGACCGACTCCGGCGGCGACGAGGTCTGCGATCCCGAGGAGCGCATCCGAGTCGCAACGGCTCGTGCCATGCAGGTCGAGCACGACCCCGCGGATGCTGCCGCCTAGGCCGAGGTAGTCGTCGACCACTCCGACGATTCGCTGGACGGACTGCACATCGAGCCGACCGTGGACGCGGACGATGACGCCCTCGTCAAGGGCGCTGATCGACGGCAGCGCGGGCAACCCGTTCACGACGGGTGCTGCTCGTCGAGGGCCTGGCACTCCAGGCACCGAGCCGAGTACGGCAACGCCACGAGCCGAGCCTCGCCGATGGTTCCGCCGCAGTCGGTGCACTGCCCGTAGATGCCCGCGTCCATGCGCGCGATGGCTTCGGCAATCGCGTCGAGCGTTGCCGAAGATCGGGAATCGAGGATGGCAAGCACGCTTCGTTCTCTGTCGACCATCAGCTGCTCACTCTCGTCCTGACTCTGGGTCGGGAGTGCCTCTGCCCCGCGGGCGCGCTCAACAAGCGCCTCCGCCTCGGCCGCGAGGCGAACGCGAAGGAGCGCCGTCGTCGCCGGGTGCGGTGGCTCCCAGCGTGCTGCGGCGCTCCGAGTGGCCGTGTCGTGCTGCGGCATGGTCATCCCTCGCTTCCCGGGTATGGAGAGGTCGAAGTTCAACGGTGAGTCTCGTCGTGCGGTGTTGCGGTTCCGTTGCGAACCGACGTGTTTCAGGCAGCGACTCGATGCCGAGCTAGCGCTCGGGGCGGCCAGCACCACGGCCAGGCTCGGCACCGGCTTGGTCATTCACCGTTCCGTCGTGCGTGAGCTCGACGACGTCATCCTCGACGACCTGTACTGCATCAGGCACCCCGTCGCCATCGAGATCGAGGTACTTGGTCTCGACCTCCACTGCTGCGGCTGCGACCGCGGTTCCGAGGTGAGCTGATGATGGGTCTGAGGGTGCGGGTGTGTGAGTCATACGGGAGGCCTACCCGGTGCGGCCCCCGTGAAACCTTCACCGAGGGTTGAGACACCGTTGGTCGCACGATGAACGCACCGTGCGCGCGAGTTGCGCGCGAAGGGTCATGGATGCTCAGCGACACGGGGCCGAACAGTCACGACACGTCATCGCCGCCGTTGGGCTCGTCCGACCGAGGGACCGAGCTCGTCGGGTAGTCGCCCCGTTCGACGAGCTGGTGGGACGCGACCGAGGCAGTCCCCATCAAGAGCTGCGCGACCGCGGTCGCCAGCAGGGCTGGGACGATGAAGCCCGGACCGCGGCTCGCCTCGGTGACGAAGACGACCGCCGCGATCGGCGTGCGGTACCCAGCCCCGAGGTACGCGGCCGCACCGACGACTGCGAAGAGCGACGTCCCGGTCCCGACGACTCCCTCGACCACGCGCCCGAGCAGCCATCCTTGGACGACGAGCGGGATGAACAAGCCGCCAACGCCGCCACCGACCAGAGTTGCCAGGGTCGCAACGGCCTCGAGGACCAGCAACAACGCGACGAGCTCGGTCGCGCGGCCGGGGTCGAGCGACCACGAGATGGCTTGATATCCGGGTCCGACCGTCAGCGCCTCACCGAAGGCACCCAGCGCGACTGCGCCAATTGCGACAAGGCCGAGCCCTCCGATGCCGACGGTGAGCCACGCCGGTGCGGTGCCGCGGAAGCGCTTGGCCCGCGCCGCGAGTCGCGCAAACCCTCGGGCCCCGATCCCACACGCGACGCCGAGTGCCAGCGCCCCGAGCAGGTCACGAGCGTCGAATCCAGGGTTGCCGGCGATGTGCAGCAACGGACTCGTGCCCTTGAACGCTGCGAACACGAGGTAGGAGGCCGCGGACCCGATCAGTGCCGGAAGGACGGCGTGCGAGGCGGTGTCCTGCTGGTACGGCACCTCCAGCGCGAACACCGCACCGGTGGCTGGCGCCTTGAAGATCGCCGCGACGCCCGCCGCCGCGCCGGCAACGAGCAAGACGTGCGTGTCCTTGTCAGTGAAGAAGCGTTGGTATCGCGTCTGGAGCCGCGCGCCGATCGACGATCCGAGGTAGATGGACGGGCCTTCGAAGCCCATCGCTCCCCCGCTGCCGAGCGTCGCCATGGAGGCGACGATCCGCGCTGCGAACGCTCGTACGTCGGATCGCCCCGGGTGGCCGTGGTACTCACGGAGGTACTCGTCGGCGACGGCGGGCGTTGCTCCGGCCCCGAGCCATCGCAACGTCACCCACGCGGCGATGAGCCCGGCGGCGGGGATCACGATCAGGATCCCGTCCGGGAGCTCTCGCACGTGCTCGAGCAGCACGTCGACGGTCACCCATTCGAACGCGACCACCGCAAGTCCGGTGAGCGCGCCCGTGATCGCAGCGAGCACGACAACGCGATGCCACCGATGGCGGAACGCCTCGAGGCGCTCTCGCGGGACATTCAGACGCGACGACCGTCGCCATCTCGGCACGCCTCGCAGAGTATCGGCGCGTGTTGAGGCTGAGCCTCGACGAGCTCGAGCGCCTCGACGAGGACGTGCCGCCAGGTCCGGGCTGCTCGGGTGGGATCGACGCCCATTCGCGGAACGGTCTGCCAGCGGGCTCGAAGACTCGCGCGGCCTGCCCCGACGAGCTGGTCGACGCGGACCTCCGGGAGCTTGACCACCAGAGGGCCCGCTGCGGTGGTCGCCGCCTTCGATCCCATCCCGCTACGCCGTCGCCTAGGACGTTGAATCGCTCGACAGATCGGCGACATGCGCCCGAAGCGCCGGGTTCATCCTGACGCAATGGCTCTGACATTGCCGGTCCCTACGTTGCCATCCAGGTGAGCCGGGAAGTCTGGTCGGCACGTTGCCCACGGCAGCGTTCGTGTCCCTTGACGTGGGGAGACAGCCACCAGATGGAGCACCGATTCCGCATGTACGCCGCGTGTGTCACGGCGTCTGCTTCCCGCTCCCTGAACGCCTGCACTCAAGCGGCGTTCTTCGTCGCGCTCGCGCCCCCGCATCTCGCTCGAGTGCAGGGGCGCGCGCGCCTTCTGGGGCTGGAGACATCCGGCTTCACCGAAAGGAGCACACCGTGAAGCGAAAAATCGCGTTGGTCACCGCAATCAGCGGCGGCGCGATCTTGGTAGGGGCGAGTCCTGCGTTTGCGCAAGAGGGACTCAGCGCCGAGACGGTACAGGGGCAGCTCGACAACACCTTCGTGCTGCTCTGTGCCGTGTTGGTGATCTTCATGCAGGCTGGATTCGCACTCGTTGAAGCGGGCTTCACGCGAGCGAAGAGCGTGGCGAACATCATGATGAAGAACTTGATGGACTTCATGGTGGGCGTACTCGCGTTCTTCTGCGTGGGCTATGCGGTCGCATTCGGATCCACCAGCTCCATCACCGAGGGAATTCACAAGTTCATCGGACTCGATGGGTTCTTCCTCGGCGCTGGGGTGAACGATTACACCGCGGCCGTCTATCCGAACCTCGATCCACTCGTGTTCTTCGTGTTCCAGCTCGCGTTCGCGGCCACGGCGGCCACGATCGTCTCAGGGGCGATGGCCGAGCGCACGAAGTTCAAGTCGTACTTCCTCTACAGCATCGTGATCACTGCATTCATCTACCCGGTGGTCGTGCATTGGCTGTGGGGCGGCGGCTGGCTCGCGCAGCTCGACACGATCCCGATCGACTTCGCGGGTTCGACGATCGTGCATGCGACCGGCGGCATCGCCGCGCTCATGGGTGCGATCGCGCTCGGACCGCGCCTCGGCAAGTACGGAGCGGACGGCAAGGCCCGCACGATCCAGGGGCACTCCATCCCGTACGCGGTGCTGGGCACGTTCATCCTGCTGGTGGGTTGGTACGGGTTCAACCCGGGCTCGTTCCTCGCCGCTGACGGTGCGGCTCTTGGCCGGATCGCCACCAACACGACGCTCGCCGCCGGTGCAGGTGCCGTGATGGCGATGCTCATCGCGTGGTGGACGACGCACGGCAAGGCCGATGTCGGCATGGCCGCGAACGGCGCACTCGCCGGCCTCGTGGGCATCACCGCGGGCTGCTTCGCCGTCAGCACCACCGGTGCGTTGCTCATCGGAGCGATCTGCGGCGCGGTCGTGGTGGGGAGCATCTGGTTCCTCGACCGGGTGAAGGTCGACGACCCGGTGGGCGCAGTCTCCGTGCACGGTACGTGCGGGGTCCTGGGCACGCTGCTCGTCGGCTTCTTCGCGGTGGACGACATTGGGCTGTTCTACGGCGGCAACGCCGACCAGCTCGTCAGCCAGCTGACCCTCGTGGCGTCGGTCGTCGCATGGGTGGCAGTCACTGCAGGCATCCTCTTCTTCATCATGAAGAAGACCGTCGGCCTCCGGGTCACGGCGCAGGAGGAGCGCGACGGGCTCGACGTCATCGAGCACGGGTACCCCGGCTATGGCGCCGAGGTGTTCACGCACGTCGAGGAAACCGTCGGCGTCAACTAGGACGACGGCGCCCGGCTGACCGTTGTGACGGCGGCTGGGCGCCGTCCTCCATCACCGTCGCACATCCAAGCGGGCATCCTCATCGAGGAGGTGGTCCGCGACGTACACGGTCGCGTCCCTAGCCGAGCCGGAGTCGAACGCCAGCGCCCGCCTCATGGCACGCCCCGGGACGTCCAGGGTTATCCTGCGATTCGCGCAGAAATGTCACCGAACCAGCACCGAACGTCACGAGACGGCGAGGCACACTAGCGGCAGCGTCGTACGAACGCGAGCGAGTCCAAGTGCCACTGCATCGCGAGCCGTATCGACCACGACCAGACCAGCGCCGCACTTGTGATCAGGTCTCGCGGTGTTGCACTCGAATGATCGAAAGGAACCGTCTTGGCACGCGCCACTCGACTTCTTGTGCTCGTGACACTCGCGATCGCGTTGGCTGCGCCCACCGCGAGTGCGCAAGAGATCGGACCTGACGACCCGGGCGTTCGGGTCCAAGAGAAGGCGGCGTCGCCGGGCTACCTCTTGCTCGCGCCGTTCGAGCAGCAGTACACGTACCTCGTCGATCTCGAAGGTCGCGTCGCGAAGCAATGGCGCACCAGCACCCGACCCGGCCTCTCCCAACAGCTCACCGAAGCAGGGCAACTCGTGCGCGCCGGCAACCTCGAGCGCGCCGGAGTGTGGCTCGGTGCACAAGGCGCAGGCGGTCGGATCGAAGCACTCGCGTGGGACGCAAGCACGATCTGGCAGGAGGACTTCGCCGACGACACCCAGATGCAACACCACGAGATCGAGGTCATGCCCAACGGACATGTCCTCGCCATCGTCTGGGAACGCATCGACAGGGCCACCGCCCTCGCGGCAGGACGTGATCCCGAGCTCCTGCCCAAGGATGAGCTCTGGCCCGACAAGGTCGTCGAGTACGACCCTGCGACCGACCAGGTCGTCTGGGAGTGGCACGTCCGTGACCACCTCGTCCAGGACCGCGACCCCGACGCTCCGAGCTACGTGAAGGACGTCTCGACGCGGCCCGACCGCATCGACGTCAACTACGTGCTGCACGAGGACGTCCCGGGCCAACCGGATTGGAACCACCTCAACGGCGTCGACTACAACGCCGAACGCGACGAGGTCGTGCTCAGCTCGCGATCCTTCAGCGAGTTCTGGATCATCGACCACGCCACGACGACCGAGGAGGCGAAGGGCCCAGCGGGCGATCTCCTGTTCCGCTACGGCAATCCCGCCGCGTACGGCAACGACAAGGGAGAACGAACCCTCTTCTTCCAGCACGACGCCGAGTGGATCGAGCCAGGCCTGCGCGGCGCAGGCCACATCCTCGTCTTCAACAACGGGTCGCCGGCCGATCGTCCGTACAGCTCAGCCGACGAGGTCATCCCGCGACTCGACTCCGACGGCGAGTACGTCCGCGCTCCGAAGGGAGGTTTCGCCGCCGACATCGCACGCGTCTATCCCAAGGATGAGGACGACGACGAAGGCGACTTCGCGGCGATCGTCTCCAGTGTCCAACGGCTCCCCAACGGCAACACGCTCATCGGGTATGGACCACAAGGTCACGTCCTCGAGGTGACACCAAAGGGCACGGTCGTCTGGGAATACGAGAACCCCTATGGTGCGCTGCGACCGTTCAGCCCGCGCAGCAGCGGCGCCGGCCAACCGATCGACTCGAACTGGTTCTTCAAGGTCGAGCGTTATCCACTCGACTCTCCGGCGTTCATCGGCAAGGAAGCCCAGCTCGCCGCACGTCCGGGCTGAGGAAGCAAGCCTCGACGCGCATCATCATCGGCTGACCGACCAGACCAACAGGGAGCACGACGTGAATCTCGGACCCGCGGAGCTCGTCATCATCCTGGTCATCGCACTGCTCATCTTCGGCGGCGCAAAGCTGCCGAAGCTGGCGCGATCGCTGGGCCACGCCCAGAGTGAGTTCAAGCGGGGACTGGCGGACGACTCCCCGGAGGTCGACTGATCGACGGACGGCTCTCCGAGCCCTCACTCGTTGCTTCTCGTCTCCCAAGAGCCCTGCTGGATGCGCGAGTCGGCAGGTCAGGAGTCGGAGTGTTCGACGGCCGCACATTGTGCGGACCCGTCACATGCCCGGCGAACCCACGCGATAGGCCTCCCAGCCTTCACGAGTGCGAAAGAAGTGAAAGGCCTCCACCGCGCCTCATCGCCTGCCGCCGATGCCATCTGCAACACACCACTATCACGCGACGTCGTCGTCGGCGATCCCATCCGTGGCGCGCGAGCTGGCTCTTGCCGGCGCAGCCGGCTTCGAGGTCACCGTGGACGTCGTGGCCGTCTCGCCGGAGGTCGTCGTGCGGCCGGTCGATGCAGCTCGACGCGCCGTTGCGAGCACCCGGATCACGTTCGTCGCGCCTTCCGCCACTCGGATTCGCATCGTGCTCATCGCGGGCGAAATGTGGCGTTTTCGCGACGTTATCGAAGGCGGTTCGCAACATTGGACGTCGAGACTCCTCTCGCCATCGGCGCTCGTCGATGTACGCCAAGGAGGAGATCATGGCCGTCAACACGTACGACGGAATCACGGAGTGCTACGACCTGCTCATGCGCGCTGGCTACTACGAGCATGACGCGATGGCGAAGGCCGCGAACAATGTTCTCGGCGAGCGCACGAGCGTCCTCGAGCTCGGAGTCGGCACAGGCCTGTTCGCGCAGAACCTGGCCGCGACCAACCCCTCCTACGAGATCACCGGCATCGACTTCACCGCGCCGATGCTCGACATCGCAGAGAGCCGCATCGGCGACGAGGTGGACCTCGTCGAAGCCGACGTCACCGAGATGGATCTCGGTCGAACCTTCGATGCGGCGATCTCGAGCGGCGGCGTCTGGGTGGCGATCCGTGACGGCGATGACCTGCTGCTCGGAACGCACCTCCTCGCGGCCGAAGCGGATGTCCGCGGACTCCACAACGTCGGAGAGCACCTCGAGCCCGATGGGTTGTTGCTCCTGAGCATCCAACCGATGCACCGGGACTTCGACTGCGAGCTCGATGGCGGCATCGTGTACTCACAACGGGTGGAGCCTGGTGAATCGATCGACGACGAGCACTTCACGATCGAGAAGCAGTACTCGTTCACCCGGGACTCGGAGGTGCTGGCCGAGCAGACGCTTGAGCTCGGCTTCTACCGTCCGCAGAGCCGTGAGCGGATCCTCGAGGAGGCTGGGTTCACTTCCGCGGGTGCCGACAACGAAGAGCGGTTCGTCGTCTACTCGAAGGAACCCGCGTAGTCGCACGACGATTCTGGGATGGATTTGGGGTTCGCCACTTGGCGCTGGCGACTTCGCTGACATCGTCTCGCGAAAGGGATCCAAGACTCCCCGATCGGTGGAAGTGCGGAGCACGTGATCACGAACGGCCCCGAGACGTTCTCGGTGCTGCACGAGCACAGCGGCGTGAGCGCCTTGCTGACCGGCTGCGAGCTCAACCGGCGAACGGGCAGCCCGGTGGGGCCGCTGGTCGCGCGCGCGGCTCGCGAGATCCCCTCGGCACCTTGTTCGTCAGCGCATCGGCCGCCGGGACCGCTACCGTAGAAGAGCAGAGCACGACGATGCTGGGTTCCGCACTCCCCCGCTGAGCCTTGCGCCACAACGCTCAGCCCGGATCGCGTCGAACGATTCTGGGTTGCGTCACGGGTCCAGACCGTTCGCGTCGCAGTGTCGGAATCACACCCTGACCTGCGGCGTTGTCGGTGGGCGATGCAGGGATCGAACCTGCGACTTCTGCCGTGTGAACGGAATACGCCGCGCGACGCGACATCCCCCACTGACCGTTTCAGCAGGTCAGATGGACATTACCGGTCATCACTGGTTCGCGTCGGATACCCGATTTGTGCGCGATTCTGGGATCTCTGGGTCGCGCGCTGGCATCGGACGCGGCATCACTCGGATGACTTCGCGCGCCGCTGCTCTCTCACACCGAGTCGGCAACTTCGTATCCTGCCGCCGCGATCGCCGCGCGGATCTCGTCTTCGCGTGCGTCGCCACCGACGCGGACGGTCTTGGTGTTCACGTCGACCTCGACGAGATGCACGCCGTCCAAGTTCCCGAGCTCACCTTCAATCGTGTTCTTGCAGTGATCGCAGGAGATCCCGAAGACTCGATACGTCCGAACCATGTCCTTCGTCACCCTGGGCGCACGGCGGCGTTCACCGATCCGCCACCCGGTACGTATCGGATGACGTCGCCCGTGTGGGTGGCATGGACGTAGCCGCCGCCGACCCAGATCCCGATGTGGGCCGACCAACTGCTGGTCGTGATGAGGTCTCCAGGCTGGAGCTGGTCGAGGGGCACTGGGGGGAACATTGCGGCCTGCGCGCCCGAGTAGTGCGGCATCGAGATGCCGCCTGCCTGCCAGGCGCGCATCGTGAGTCCGGAGCAGTCGTAGGTGTCTGGGCCAGACGCCGCGTACTCGTACGGCTTGCCGACTTGGGCTTGGGCGAACGCAACGGCTGCTCCCGCG
Source organism: Acidimicrobiia bacterium (assembly GCA_040902705.1). Lineage (GTDB taxonomy): Bacteria > Actinomycetota > Acidimicrobiia > IMCC26256 > PALSA-555 > DATBSK01. The sequence goes on from JBBDWT010000041.1 coordinate 37,778, forward strand.
CCTCCACTCGGGTCGGGGACCGGACCGTTCCAGGGCTGGTTCCCCGCCGTCGGCGACCCGGTCGGAGCTGTCGCTCGGCGCGCCTGCTCCTGGCGGACGAGCTCACCGATCTCGCCGTTGACCTGACCAAGGAGCTCCTCTTGCGCGGTCGCCGCGGCATCCGCCTCGGCTTTCGCGCTCGCGAGTACATCGCGCTCCTGCTGCGCAGAGTCGCGGATGTCCTTCGCTTCGGCCTTCTCCGCAGCAAGATCGGCGCGAGCTTGGTCCAGCTCGTCGAGGAGCTCCCGGTCACGGCCGGTTGCAATCGCGGCATACTTCTGCCGGACGTTGGCTTCACTCGCGTTGGAGAGGTCGAACTCGGGGAGGGACTGACCACCGCGTTGGTAGATGGAGACCGCGCGGACCCGCACGAGTGCGTCGAGCCGGGTGGTCTCGGCCCGTGCGGCGCGCGTGCGGGTCTCGGCGTCGGCGATCCGCGCTGAGGCTTCGTCGACCTTGAGCTGTGCCGCATTGAGCTGCTCGCCCAGCGCCGCGACCTTTGCGCCGTTCTCTTCGAGCTCCGCAGCGAGCGTCGTGGCCCTCGCGCGTAGATCATCGATCGGTGCAGCAACCGCGACACCCGATGCAACAAGGGTGGCCACGATCATCACCATGGTCCCGTTGCTCATCAACCGTGCGCAGCGGCGCGCGAGCGCGCGGCGCGGCCGATCGAACTCTGGGCTCCTCAACAGGTGCGGCATCGTGGTCTCGGGTCCCCTTTTTCGGGCGCGACGTCTCCGGGTTGTGGACACTCGGGGCTACAACGACAGGCTGTCGGAGTCGTTTTCACTGTAGCGGGTTCGTATCCATTGCTACGACTCGCTGTAGTAGATATGTCGAGCGAGGCGCAGACCTGCAGGACCGAGCCCTCCCGCCCGGTCCCGGGCGCCGGCAACCCTCGTTCAGTGGTTGCAGGGTGCTCCGAGCGCGACCGCGCGTGGTGCGCCTCGGTGAACCAACCGACGGCGGTCACCGCGACCGGCGAACACACCAGGATCGCGGCTGGTGCGTAGATCGCCGCGCGGACCGGCAAGCGGGCGTGGGTAGGTGCGGCCACTCAGGCGCGCGATTCGGTTCTGAGGTCTCGGCGTCAGGGGATCGGAGGGCGCGCCCAACGCGATCTCGTCCGTCGCGGGATTTCATGGAGCTCACGGCACCGTACTGCGTATCTACTACGTCATCTCGTACTATGAACGCGTGAGCCGGAGGATGACTTCGGAGAAGGACCTTCTGCCCTTTCAACGACAAATTGTCGTAGGTAACGTCAGTGCGACGGTAGAGACCGTTGAAGGAGTTCGGCATGAAGCGTGGTTAGGTGCTCGTCCTCAGCGCGATCGTGGTCGTCGCGATTGGGTTCGGTGTTGGATATGCCGTCGGCGACGACGGCCACGGTGCTGACGATCAGCACGGGCTTGCGAACGACCGTATGGCGGTGATGATGGCGGACGGTTCGATGCCCGAGATGATGAAGGACTTCACGGCAATGATGACGCAGTTGCAAGGATCGATGACGCCCGAGATGCGCCAGCAGATGGATGCCGACGCCATGTGGAAACTGATGGAGAGCGGCGAGCTGCAGCAGATGATGAACGAGCACGGTGCAACGATGGGTCAGATGCCCGGCATGCACAGCTCGGGGGGCGATCATCAGGGCCCCGGGAACCACGGCAGCGGGTGACACATGCCGGTTGAGTCCGGCGTTTGTCGGCCGAGGCACCGACGTGCCTGAAACTGCGCCGAGCAGTGGCGGTGAGGTTCTCTCGGTGGCCGACGTAACGAAGTCGTTCCGCCATGGCATCTGGCCATTCGGATCTGTCGTGCCCGTGTTGGACCGAGCGAGCCTCGAGATCGGTCGTGGTGAGCTCGTCGGGCTCGTCGGCGAGAACGGATCGGGCAAGAGCACGCTGATGGAGATCATCGTCGGCATGCTCGCTCCGACTGCTGGGATCGTCACGCTGAACGGCACGATCGGGTACTGCCCCCAAGTGCCGCAGCTCTGGGAGAAGCTCACCGTCGCAGAGCACCTCGACTTGTTCGCACGCGCCTACGGGATGGATGCCGCGCACGCGTCAGCCAGCACTGGCCGGCTGCGCGACGAGCTCGGATTCGACCGCTACCTCGATTTTCGTGTTGAGGCACTCTCCGGCGGTACGCGCCAGAAGCTCAACCTCGCGTTGGCGATGCTCCACGAGCCGGATCTGTTGCTCCTCGACGAGCCGTACACCGGGTTTGATTGGGAGACGTATCTCAGATTCTGGGAAATGGCAGAACAACGTCGCCGGGCCGGCATGGGGATCCTGATCGTGTCGCATCTGATCGGTGAGCGAGAACGACTGACGCGCAGCTACTCGCTCGTCGAGGGCCGGTGCGTTCCCTCATGAGGGGAGTCGCGACGACGAGTTGGTGCTTCCTCCGCGAGCAGATGCGTGCGCCACTCGTCCTCGTTCTCCTCCTCGTGCTGCCGATGCTGTTCGTCGTCATGGCGTCGTCAGTATTGAGTGACTTCTCCCGCGCACTTGGCGGGTCCGCGCACGGCGACGGCGCCACCGCCCTCGCCGCCGGATGGTCCGTTGCGTTCCTGGCCGGGGCACTCGGGTTCTTCGTCACGATGTCGTCGCACGAAGCAGACCAACGGCTGGCGATCGCCGGACTCGGCCCGGCCCGCACGGCCATCGCACGCCTCATGAGTGCGTTGGGACTCGCAGTGACGGTCACGGCCGCCGCGTTCGTCGCTCTACGCCTCCAGCAGCCCATCCCTCACGCGGCCCACACCCTGCTCGCGATGTCGGCCTACGCGTGCATCTACCTGGCCATCGGAACCGCGGTGGGCTCCGTGATCCGTGACGCCCTGGCCGGGTCACTGTTGGTCGTGTTCATCTTCCTCCTCGACGTGTTCTCCGGCCCCGGGATGTCCAAGGGGACCAGCGGATTGGCAACGCTGCTGTCGCCGAGCCAGAAGGCCGGCGAGCTCCTCCTCGCCGCCGGCGCCGGCACAGCCTCCGCGGGCCCGACGTGGACAGGCGCGGCAATCAGCGTCGCCGTCGCGCTCGGCCTCGCGCTAGGAGCGTTCTGGTACGCGGCGCGGACCCGACGATGAGCGCCGGTCGCACCTGGGCAGCCACACGCCTCTGGCTGCGTGACCTCCGACGCCGACCGCTGCTGCTCGTGCTGCTCGTCGTCACCCCCGTGTTCTTCATCACACGCTCCATCGCCGCCACGCAACCCATCCCGCGGGCAGTTGGCCTCCCAGGCGGCGGCGTCGCGCTCAGCACCATGCGCGACATCCACGGTGCCACGATGGCCGCTATCACCGTCGCGTTCCTCAGCGGCCTCGTCGGCGTCTTCATCATGCAAGCCGCACAGCAGGCCGACCGCCGACTCGTGCTCGCGGGCTTCCGCAGTCTCGAAACAGTCGCATCCCGCTACCTCGTACTCCTGACCGCGACCGGCATCATCACCGCAGTGTCGCTCCTCGTGACAACACTGGACTTCGACCCCAGGAGCTTCGTCGGCTTCGCCGTCGCCACCACATTGGTTGCCGCCACCTATGCCGGCATCGGTGCCCTCGCTGGATCGCTCCTCGGACGCGTCGGAGCCACCTACCTCGTGTTGTTCCTCGCCATGACTGACCTCGGCATCGCTCAAAACCCCATGTTCGGGAGTGGCAGTCCACCGGGTTGGGCCCTCGCGCTCCCCGGCTACCCGGCCATGCGCGTCGTGATCGCCGCCTCCTTCGCCGACGACAGTGTCGTCCCCACCGTCGAGCTCATCGGCGCGCTGACCTGGGTCGTCGTCGTGAGCGTCGCCGTCATCGCGATCCTCGGCTGGTCACTGCAGCGGCCCCGACGCGCGGTCGCCCGCTAAGCCACCACTCATCGATCATCGTCGCGGGCGCTTTCGGCGCGCCTGTCGACATGGAACATCATGAGCGCCATGCTCCCGCAGGCAGCCATCATGCCGATCACGAATGCGACGCCAAACGACACACCGACGATGAGGAGCACCGCGACGATTGCCACCGAGATGACAAGGTGGTGCATCAACATGTGTCGGCTGCTCATACGAGCCTCCTCAATGGACACGCGGCGTCCGCCCCTAGGCCCGCCATTGTCGCCTACGACGTCTTGTCGTCGTTAGGGCCATTCGGCCCTCGCCAGTGGGGACCCCGGTCACCCGTGCAGTCACCTTGGCCAGAGTCGCGAGAAAACTCGACGGTTACCTCGGCCGCTCAACTGGGTTAGCGTCTACGACGCGTTGACGTAACCGGTCACAGCCCAACGTTCGTGCTCACGTCGGCTCACCTTGGACGGATGCCACCGTCCGGCGGTCTGCTCTGTCACGTTCCCGAGATCGATGGTACCGCGAGGTCTGATCCGATGCTCGAAGCGGTCCAGGTAGGCGCGCAGACGCTCGACACGTATGAGATGAGCGCAGGCCCCGAGAGCCTCGACTCGCTCCGCGCGCTGGCCGAGCCGGGTGGAGGGGGCCTCGGCGCGTGCCGCCGCGTTCTCGTCCAGCCAACCCCACCGCACCGCTCGGTCCAGCGCCGCGCGGGCAACCAGATGGGACTTGAGGACCGTCGCCGGCTTCAGCCGCTGGCGCAGGATCAGGTAGAGGTCGTCGAAGTCCTTGGCGATGAGGTCCCCGATCGGGACGTCACCGAGCGTCGGGACGAGGTGCAGGGCGATGGCCCGGTCGTAGCGGTCGATGGTCGTGGGCGAGAGTTCGGACGCTCGCTTGTACCGCATCCATTCGGCGAGGAACTCGGCGAACGTGACCGTCTCCGACTCGGGCTGCGTCTTGGGCCCGGACTGGATGGGGGTGCCGTCCCCGAGATCGACGAGCATGCGCCGCAGCAGCCGCTCGGCATCGCGGCGGGTGCCGCTGATCGTCACCGACCGCTGGCGGTACTTCCCGGTTGCGGGGTTCTTGCCCAGAGCGATGCGCAGCTCGTAGCTCTTGCCCCGGATCTTCTCGCGGATGTTGCCTCGCATGACCCCTCCAGACGCGTGTCAAGACCCGGTACCCGGGTGACATTGTGGCTCCGGTACCTACCCGACACTCA
>JBBDWT010000042.1:0-7006 GCA_040902705.1 Acidimicrobiia bacterium
CATGAAAGGAAGGGGCGGTCGGGGCGGTCGGGGCGGTCGGGGCGGTCAGTCGTCGGGGTCGGCGTGGTCGGGGGGCTCGGGGGCGGTGCGGGGGAGGTCGAGGATCTCGACGGTCTCCGAGGTGTCGGCGAGGTCGCGGCCGACGTCGGCGCAGAGCGCGGCCGCCTCGCGCACGAGCTCCTCGTTCGTCGGCTGACGGTCGCCGGCGTAGTCCTCGAGCCCGACGTGCAGGTGCGCGCCGCGTTCGAGCGCGATCCTCGCGATCGGGCTGGCGATCAGGTCGCCTCCGATCACCGCGACCGACCACGGCAATGTGCATCCGTCGAGCAGCTCGCAGTACGCGTCGAGCGCGGTGACCGTCGGCGGGAGCCCGAACGTCGCACCGCCCTGCTGGCCGACGCTCGTCGGATACCCCCAGTCGCCACCGAAGTACAGCTTGACCATGGCGCCCTGCGGCAGACGCCCCGCGCGGTGCCACGCGAGCGCGGTGCGCAACCAGCCGGGCTCGAAGATCGCCATCGACGGGCCGAGCCGCAGGCCGCGACACACCGCGGCCTGGTGGTGGATGTCGCCGAACGAGTTCGCGTACACGAAGCCGGGCGCGGCGGGCAGCCCGTCCTCGCCGATGCCCCCGAGGTTCACCGAGCCCGGGTCGATGATGCCGATGCGCAGCCACCCGGTCGCGGCGAGCGGCGCCATGTGCGCGAACGCGCCCTCCACCCCCGGCCCGAAGTTCGTCGTCGGGTAGAGGAGCGCGTCCTCGCGCTCGGCGAACACCGGCTTCCACCCCTCGAAGTACCGGTCCGCCGCCTGCTGGCCCGGCACGCCCACCACGTCGCAGTGGTTGTGCACGATCGCCGCGCCCGCCTCGAAGCACGCGAGCGCGTCCGCCGCGATCTCCTCGGGCAGGCGGGGGACGTTCGGGTTGCGCTCCTTGGTCGTCGTGCCATTGATCGCCGCTTCGATGATGACGGGCTCGGCCACGTCGTCCCCCCTTCGAGACGCCTCGCGCCGCGTCGCCGCGCGTTCGAGGTCGGGGCTGACATTAGAGTGCCCGCCGGATGCTGATCGACCTCTCGCCCGAGCAGCGCGCCCTCCAGGTCGAGCTGCGCGACTACTTCGCGTCGCTGATGACGCCCCAGCGCCGGGCGAGCCTGACGGGCGGGGAGGCCGGCGGCGAGGCCTACCGCGAGGTCGTCCGCCAGATGGGCGCCGATGGTTGGCTCGGCGTCGGGTGGCCCGAGGAGTACGGCGGCCAGGGCCGCACCGCGCTCGAGCAGTACATCTTCTTCGACGAGGCGAACCGGGCCGGCGTCCCGATGCCGCTGGTGACGCTCAACACCGTCGGGCCGACGCTGCGCATGTACGGCTCCGAGGAGCAGAAGCAGGAGTACCTCCCGAAGATCCTCGCCGGCGAGATCCACTTCGCCATCGGCTACTCCGAGCCGGGTGCCGGGACCGACCTCGCCGCGCTGCGCACCCGCGCGATCCGCGACGGCGACGAGTACGTCATCAACGGCCAGAAGGTGTTCACGACGGGCGGCCACGACGCCGACGTCATCTGGCTCGCGTGCCGCACCGACCCGGACGCGCCGAAGCACAAGGGCATCTCGATCATCCTCGTGCCGACCGACGTCGCCGGCTTCAAGCACACGCCGATCCACACGCTCGGCGGTGGGCACACGAACGCGACGTACTACGAAGACGTGCGCGTGCCCGCGGCGAACCTCGTCGGCGAGGAGAACTCGGGCTGGAAGCTCATCACGCGCCAGCTCAACCACGAGCGCGTCGCGCTCGGCCCGGCCGGGCGGATCGAGCGGCCGCTGCAGGACGTGCTCGCCTGGGCGAAGCAGACGCGTCGCGCCGATGGGCGCCTCGTGATCGACGACGAGTGGGTGCGGACGTCGCTCGCGCGCGTCCACGCCGTCACCGAGGCGTTGAAGCTCGCGAACTGGCGCGTCGCCGCCGCGCTCGACGAGGGCAACCTCAATCCGGCCGACGCGTCGGCGATGAAGGTGCTCGGCACCGAGCAGCAGTGGCGGTGCCTGCGGTTGCTGCTCGACATCGTCGGGGCGGAGGGCTACCTCGCCGACGGCTCACCGGGCGCGGTGCTGCACGGCCAGCTCGAGCAGGCGTATCGCCACGCGCCCGTCGGCACGTTCGGTGGCGGCGTCAACGAGGTCCAGCGCGAGATCATCGCCATGGCCGGCCTCGACATGCCCCGCGCCCCCCGCTGACCCTCCCACTCCATCCCGCGTTGGCACGTTGAGGTGTACTCCTTACGCCTGAGCGCACCAACGCGCCGTTGGTCAAGGCGGTGGTCAGGGCGGGGATCAGCCGGTCGACGCCGTCGGGTGGGCGAGGACCTCGCGCAGGGCGGCGTACGCCGTCGCGCCGGCGGGCCAGCCGGCGTAGAACGACAGGTGGAGCACCCACTCGTGGAGCTCGTCGGCGCTGAGGTCGCCCGACGACATCGCGGCGCTGAGGTGGGCGACGAGCGGCTCCTTGAAGCCGCGGGTCGCGATCACCGTCATCGACGTGAGCCGGCGGTCACGCCGGGCGAGCCCGGGCCGGGCCCACACCCCGCCGAAGACCGTGTCGGTCGTCGCCTCCGTGTAAGGGTCGGTGATGGGAGGTGCGTCGAAGCGCATGACCTCCTGCCACATGCTCTCCGCCTTGGCACGCGCGTCATCGGCCATGCGTGCGAACCTATCCGACTCACGATCCAGGAGGGAGCGCCATGCCCGCGCTCGACGGGTACGCAGTGCTGGTCACCGGTGGAGGGAGCGGCATCGGCGAGGGGTGCGCAGCCGCGCTCGCCCGCGACGGCGCGACCGTCACGATCTGCGGCCGCACCCAGGAGAAGCTCGAGGCGGCCGCGGAGCGACTGCGCGCCGTCGCCGCGCCGGGCGCGCAGATCGAGACGATCGCCGCCGACGTCACGGTGGAGGACGAGGTGCGCGCCGCGGTCGAGCGTGCCGCCGCGCCAACGAGCGCGCTGCACGGCGTCATCGCATCGGCCGGCGGGTCGCTGCACCTCGGGCCGGTGCACCTCGCGGATGCCGAGGCGTTCCGCGCGACGGTCGAGCTCAACGTCATGGGGACGTTCCTGCCGCTGAAGCACAGCGCGCCCCTCCTCGCGCAGACGCAGGGGTCGTTCGTCGGCGTCTCGTCGCACGCGGGGCTCGACCCGTTCCGCTTCATGGGCGCGTACGGTGCCGGCAAGGCCGGGCTCGAGCACCTCGTGCGGGTCGCGGCGAACGAGCTCGGCCCGTCGCGGGTGCGCGTCAACGTCGTGCGCCCGGGGATCATCGACGACGAGCTCATGGGCGCGATCACCGCCGGCGGGCCGGTGCTCGACAGCTACCTCGAGGAGATCCCGCTCGGCCGGGTCGGCGAGGTCGACGACGTGGCGACGCTCGCTCGCTTCCTCATCGGGCCCGACTCCACCTGGATCACCGGGCAGTGCATCAGCGTCGACGGTGGGCAGTCGCTGCGCCAGGGCGCCGACTACGGCTACTTCGCCGAGATGGCCTACGGCCAGGATCCGGGGTGGTCGCTCGTCGTCGACGCCGAGCGCGATGCGGCGGGCGACGCCTGATGGACGTCGACGGAACGGTCGCAGTCATCACCGGCGGCGCGAGCGGCATCGGCCGCGCGACCGCCCTCGAGCTCGCGCGGCGGGGCGCGGACGTCGTCGTCGCCGATGTCAACGGAGCGCGGATCGACGAGGTGCGCGCGGAGGTCGAGGCGCTCGGGCGCCGCTACCTCGGTGTGCTCTGCGACGTTGCCGACGACGCGAGCGTCGCGGCGATGCGCGACGAGGCCCTCGACACGATGGGGCACGTCGACATCGTGATGAGCAACGCGGGCGTCGCCATGATCGGCCCGCCCGAGGGCCTCTCCATGCAGGAGTGGGACTGGATCCTCCAGATCAACCTCTACGGCGTGATCCGGAACGTGCGCGCGTTCATCCCGCACCTCGTCGAGCGCGGTAGTGGCTACGTCGTCAACACCGCCTCGGTCGCCGGGCTGTACGCCTACTCGTGGGACCACCCCGCCTACATCACGGCGAAGTCGGGTGTGGTCGGCTTCACGGAGTCGATCGCGCTGTATCTCAAGCCACTCGGGATCGGCGTGTCGGTGCTGTGTCCGTCGCTCGTCGCCACCAACATTGGTGAGACCGCGCGCTTCGGTGGGATCGACGACATCTCACGCTGGATGGCGCCCATGCCGTTCGAGGAGCCGCTCGACGCGGATGCGGTGGGACCGATGGTGGCCGATGCGATCCGAGACGAGCGCTATCTGATCCTCACCGATCCCGCGGCGATCCGCGAGCGCATGGCGCGACGGGGCGCCGACCTCGACGCGTTCGTCGACGCGCAGATCGCCGAGCTCCCGCCACCTCCGAAGCTGTACCCGTGATCGCGAGCATGCCTGATGCCTGACGCCGACGCACCGACCACCCTGCGCCTCCACGGCGCGGGCGACGCACCGTCGATCGCGGCGGCCACGGTGCGCGCCGCGAGCGTCGACATCGGCCTGGGCGCCGAGTCGGCCGACCGGCTGGCCGAGGCGACGGCGAACGTCGTCCGCGAGGTGATCGCCCGCGCCTTCGACGACGCGTCCGATGCCACCGTCGAGCTGAGCGTGGACGATCGGCACGACGCGGTCGTCGTGCGCGTCGACGACCTCGGGCTCCCGTTCGCGCTCACCGGCGACGCGGTGCTCGCCGCCGTGCTGTCGTCCGGCGCGGTCGACGAGCTGCACCAGGAGCAGCGTGGCGCCGACGGCAACCGCACCGAGCTCGTCGTGCACCACGAGCCCCACCCGACCGCCGACATCCGGGCGACCGCCGCGCTGTCGGACCACCACGACGCGCACGCCGCGCCCGAGGCGCACGTCGACACCGAGGTGGAGACGCGGGCGATGACCGCCGACGACGCCGACGGGCTCGCGCGCCTCACCTGGCGGACCTACGGCTACACGTACCAGCACCACGAGTTCTACCGACCCGACGTGCTCGCCGAGCTGATCGAGTCGGGGGCGATGCGGTCGTGGATCGGCATCGCGCCCGACGGCGAGATCATCGGCCACACCGCGTTCATGTGCCCGCACGACACGCCCCTCGTCGTCGAGGGCGGCCGCGCGATGGTCGATCCGCGATACCGCGGGCACAAGGTGATGCAGCACCTCTTCGTGCACTGGAAGGAATGGGTCGACGAGCACGGCGTCTACGGGCTCTACGGCGACGCCGTGACGGCGCACACGCGCAGTCAGGCGCTGGGCGGCGGTCCCGATCGACCGGTCATCGGCCTCCTCCTCGGGTACCTCCCGCCGACCGTCGCGTTTCGCCGGATCGTGACCGAGGCGACGCCGCGCCGCCAAGCGGTCGTGATGGGGTACACACCGTTTCGACCGATGCCCGAGGCGACGGTGCACCTGCCGGAGACGGACCGCGCGTGGATCGAGCGCATCTACGACACGAACGGCATCCCGCGCACGTACGGCCCGTCAGACGGCGCGCTCGCCGACGCCACGTCGACCATCGACGCGCAGGTCTACGGCGACATAGGGCTCGCGCTCCTCGACATCACCTGCGCGGGTCACGACCTCCACGCGGTCGCGCTCGACCGACTGCGCTCGCTGCGCACCGCGGGCATCGACGTGGTCTACGCCGACCTCCCGCTCGACGACCCGACCACGTCGGCCGCGGCCGACGAGCTCTCCCGGCTCGGCTTCTCCTTCGGCGGCGTGATCCCGCTGTGGCGCGGCGCCGGCGGCGATGTGGTTCGCTACCAGCACGTCGGCGACATCGACGTGCAGGCCGACGAGATCGAGATCCTGAGCGACATGGGCAAGGAGCTGCTGACCTACGTGCTGAAGCGTCGGGACGCAGTGTGCTGACGAGGAGCGCAGCGATGGCCGATGAGGGTGACGGGGCGCGGAGCGACTGACGTCGGGGAGCGCGTCAGTCCTCGGCGCGGAACTTCAGCGGGATGTGCTTGAGGCCGTTGATGAAGTTCGAGCGGAGGCGGCTGACGTCACCGGTGAACTCGATGTCGTGCATCCGGTCGAGGACCTCGTCGAACATGACGTTGATCTCCATGCGCGCGAGGTTCGCCCCGAGGCAGAAGTGCGGCCCGCCGCCACCGAACGCGACGTGCTCGTTCGGGGTGCGCTCGACGTCGAACGTGAACGGGTCGGGGAAGACCTTCTCGTCGAAGTTCGCGGCGATGTACCAGATGACGACCTTGTCGCCGGCCTTGATCTGCTTGCCGCCGAGCTCGACGTCGGCCATCGCGGTGCGGCGGAAGTTCATCACCGGGCTCGCCCAGCGGAGCATCTCCTCGACCGCGCCGGGGAGGAGGTCGCGGTTCTTGCGCACCTTCTCGAGCTGGTCGGGGTGCTCGAGCAGCGCGACCATCCCGTGCGAGATGAGGTTGCGGGTCGTCTCGTTGCCCGCGACCGTGAGCAGCAGGAAGAACAGGTCGATCTCGAGGCCGGTCAGCTGCTCACCGTCGACCGACGCGGTCGTGAGCACCGAGATGAGGTCGTCCTTGGGGTTCGCGCGCTTCTGCTCGGCGAGCTGCGCGGCGTACGCGTACAGCTCCATCGACGCGTGCTGCGTCATCTCCTCGGTCACGCCGTACTCGGGGTCTTCGGCCCCGATCATGCGGTTGCTCCAGTCGAACAGCTTGTGGCGGTCTTCCTGGGGCACGCCCATGAGGTCGGCGATGACCTGGAGGGGCAGCTCGGACGCGACGTCGACGACGAAGTCGCACTCGCCGCGCTCGGCGACCCGGTCGATGATGTCGCTCGTACGCTTCTTCATCGTCGACTCGAGCTCGGACACCATGCGCGGCGTGAATCCCTTGTTGATGAGCCGGCGGTAGCGCGTGTGCAGCGGCGGATCCATGTTGAGCATCAGCAGGCGCTGCTGCTCGAGGCTCGCCTCGTCCGGGTCCCACATGAAGACGAGACGCTCGGCCGACGAGAACGTCGC